>JBEHWP010000726.1:0-3550 GCA_040217665.1 Vulcanimicrobiota bacterium | reverse complement strand
ATTTTTCTGATAAACACATATCAATGGCCATAGAGAAAATCATTGATAATGCGATTAAATTTTCCAACAAAGAAAAAACTATTATAAAAATAAATACTGATAAAGAAAAAGATAGTATTTGTATTGAAATAGAAGATAATGGCCCCGGCATAGCAGAACATGAATTTGAGAATATATTTAAAAAGTTTTATCAGATAAACAGAAGAACTATAGAACAGCAGGGAGCCGGTGTGGGACTTACTATTTCAAAAGCCTATATTGAAGCCAACAGCGGTAACATTTCTGTAGAGAGTAAAGAAGGAGAAGGAGCAAAATTTATCATCACATTACCTGCAAATGACGATGGATAATAGTAACAGGTAAGACGTGACAGGTAGAATTACCCCGGTTATTGACAATTCACTGTTCACTTTTTACTGCAAAAGGTCTGAAGGTATTTAATATTTCATCACAGATCTCTTTTATTTCCGTATCAGTATCATAGACGTAAGACATAAATATTTGAATCACAAAACCATCCCTTATAAAAGTCGTAACAACAATATAAACGTCTCTGTTCGTATCTTCTCTCATGGTTCTTCTGGCTTTTATAATGGATGCCGGGAAATTACAGAATGTGCCGTCAATTTTATCGGGATTGGAATAGCCGAGTGCCTCGAACTGATTTAACAAATCCATAGAAATGGCATCTATATTTTCCTGTTCGGAAGGTTTGAAATAGAGAATATTTATGCCGTTTATCCATGCCGTATCAGGCTGAGGTGAAATGGAAAGACAGGAAAATCTGTCAGATATTTTTTGTTCCGTAACCCACGGAGAAGGATACTGAAGAGAAAAGAGCGCCGATGTTTCGTTCAACAGTTTCCAACCCTGCTTTTCTACAGGTATTATAATATGAAAATTATCTATAATATCCATAAAGAGACTCTTATAATCGGCAAATTCATCAGATTGAGCCGTCATATAAAGGGTATAAAGATTTTTGCCTTTAATTTCAACATATACAATACCTTCTATATTAATATTATTTTTAGCACCTTTAAAATGGTACATGTTTCCTTTCTTATTTGTTAAAGTAGAAATTTTAGGAAGATCTGAAAAATTCTTAATATCCTTTTTATAAGTATCTAAAATACCTTTTCCTGCAACATCTATATTAATATCGGCACCGGTTGTATTCATAGCCATATAATCTATTACAAGAGGAGGATTGTCTGTCCTATTATCATTCCGATTGAAGGTATAAGTAATTTTCTGAGGAATTTGTTTATTATCTATTTTCCATTCTACAGGATATTTCATCATAAAATATGATTCCGGTGCAATAAAGCTTTTCATGTCTGCTGTTTTTCGTGAATCTCTCTGTAAAATCTGAAAACTATTTATCATATCCGTAAAAGTCGGAAGATAAACGGAGAAATCATCTACCGGTCTTGCTGCGCTCACGATTACCATATTTTCTTTACCTATAGCTATTATAAGGATAGTATCCAGTTTTATACCCTTCAGGTTTCCCTGTATATGATATTTTCTGGCAGCCATATCATTCAATATAAAATCCTGTCCTCTTTCAACCTCGTGCCCGTCGGTAAGACTTCTTTTATACAGTTCTGCCAGACCCATTGCAGTAAGATTGAGATTCATATTATCTTTTTTCTTACTGTCCAGTTTCAGGATATTTATGAGTATTCCATTTGTAGCAGGATGTTCTCCTGAAGGAGAAAAGCCAAAAGAAAGGGCATCGGCTTTACTCATATTATTTACTTCCCAGTCCTGAGGATATTTTATGGTAAAATTCTCGTCTGTAAACAATTTAAATGTTTCATCTTCACCGGGAACAGGTGTTTTTATCTCATAAGCTATAGGAACAGGTGTTACAAATTTATCTATCATAGCCATGTATATATCTTTATATAGATGAAAATTCTTTTCCGAAGAAAAAGCAGTTATGATAAATATAGTATCTCTGTTTACAGAGACGACTATAAATAATTCTCTCGAATTTTTGTTATCTCTCTTATTTGTTTTTAAATGATAAAATATGGCATCTGAGCCGGACAGATCAAATTTTTTAGAAGGTTCCACTTCAACGGAATAAGGGTAAGACTCCATAAAAGATTTTTTAAATTTTGCCGACAGGTCATCAAGAGATATAGAAGCACCTCCGTAAAGATTACCGTAAATTATGGCAACGCCGGTATTTTTACCTTCTTCTCCTGAAGGATAAAACCCTGTAAGGCCGTCTGTTGCTTCCTGGCAGTTCCAGGAAGAAGGATAGGTTATACCGAATATGCCATGAGCTTCTTTATATTCTTTTAAAGGCTCGTCTTTAGCAGAGAGTATGTTCGAGAAATATATAGATATAATAAATAAGCAGATTAAAAATTTTTTCATAAATAATTTTATATAATATCAGAATTTAAAAAATTAATACAGCCATTCAGGAGGCCATAATTTTTCCCTTTTTACTCTTTTCTCTATAACATCTTCTGATATACAAAAAGGTTTACATAATGCAGGAGATATTCTCCAGAGAACAGCATCGGGATCATTTTCTAAATAATACAAAATTTCTTTAACTTCTATTTCTTTATAAACTCTTTCAATTTCTTTTATTAACTGGCTTCGAGGGACTAACAATCTGCCGGCAAATTCATTGGCCTGCCATTCAAAATCACTGTATATCTTTTCAGGTATTTCTTTACTGAATTCTTTCCAGTCATCAGGAGAAGAGATAGGAAGATTTGCATAAATATCTTTATGCAAAACAAAATGTCCTAATTCATGTGCAAGAGAAAAACGTGACCAGTTCTGGTATTTATCTTCTTCATAATAATCATAATCTATAACAATACTATCTAATTCTCTTGTTAAATAAGCTTTTATATTATATCCGGGCATTAAACCATGTTTCGGTATAATATTTAAACCTATATCATTTTCAATAATTCTTTCTATATTAACAGGTATAATTTCATCGGGCCAGTATTGCAAAATAAATTCATCCACTATTTCCCATAGCTGTTCTTTATACAACCATTTACATTTAAATCTTGAGTAATCCGGCAATTAAATTCCCTCTCTTCGAATATTTTCAATAAGGCTGTTTAATTCGTCTTCTGCTGGTTTTTCACTTCTTAAAGTTCTAAAAAACAAAGGTAAAGACTTAACAATTTCTTCATCGGATAAAATATCAGGAGGAATAATACCGGCGTCTATATGGGCTTTGTCTGCTATTTCTTTCCATGCTATGGAATTTATATCTATATTTAAAACATCAGCAATAGTCTTTAATGTTTCCTCATCCTGAGGGGGACTGTATTTTCCTCTTTCAATTTTACTCCAATTACTGGCATCATAAGAAATTTTCCTGCAAAATTCTCTTAAACTTAATCCTGATTTCAATCTTTCTTTTTTTATAATTTCACCAAACAAATTAATCACATCCTCTCTGTGGTAATTATACACCACAGGAATATTTTCTGTCAAGCGTAAGACTATCGAAAAACACGAAAAAATTATAATTAATATAAATAAACTTATATTGTTT
>JBEHWP010000725.1:0-3556 GCA_040217665.1 Vulcanimicrobiota bacterium | reverse complement strand
AGACAGTGAAGCATAAGACTTCATCATTTTCATATAAATATTCAATTATGTGCTCTGTAATAAATTTACGTTTTAAAATAACAGAAAAAATGGATATTACTGCTTCTATAGCGAAGGTTCTTAATATACCGGTATCTGATATATTAAGTTATGAAATCCTCAGAAAATCCATAGATGCACGTAAAAAAAGTATGGTTTATTTTGATTTTTCTGTTAAAGTATATTTGGAAAAGAGAGAAAAAGAAGAAAACCATTTAAATACAGATGGTCAGGATATAATAAGGAAAAGGAAACATACCTTGAATCCTGTAATAGCAGGTACCGGACCTGCCGGATTATTTTCCGCTCTGACTCTGGTAAAAAAGGGATATAAACCTTTAATTATAGAGAGAGGGAAGAAGATAGTTCACAGGATAAAAGATGTGGAAAAACTCTGGAGAGATGGTATCTTAAACCAGGATTCCAATGTGCAATTCGGAGAGGGAGGAGCAGGAACTTTTTCCGACGGAAAATTGACATGCAGAAAAAAAGAGGGACTTATAAAAGAAATATTAAAAATTTTTGTTCATTTCGGTGCTCCAGAAGAAATTTTATATGAAAGTAAACCCCACGTAGGAACTGATCTTATCAGAAAAGTTGTTACGAATATGAGAAAATCACTTGAGGAAAAAGGTGCAAAATTTCTTTTTTCTACAAAACTGGAAGGTATATCTGTAAAGGGAGGTAATCTTGCAGGAGTAAAAATTTCCGGTACTATCTGTGATACTGATGCACTGATTCTTGCTACCGGCCATAGTGCAAGAGATACCTTTGAATTACTGGAAAAAACAGGGCTTTCTATGGAACCGAAAGATTTTGCTGTCGGATTAAGAATTGAACATGACCAGGATATGATAAACAGGAACCAGTATGGAACATTTTTTGCTGCCCCCCTGCTTCCGCCTGCAGATTATATGTTGAAATATAATGATATAAAATCGGGAAGAAGTGTTTATTCCTTCTGTATGTGTCCTGGAGGAGAGATAATCTGTGCTGCTTCAGAACCGGAGGGACTGGTAGTAAACGGTATGAGTAATTATCTCAGAAACAGCGGGAAAGCAAACTCTGCCATTGTTGTTACAGTAAAGGCAAAAGATTTTTCTTCTTCTTCCGTTCTTGATGGTATGGAATTTCAGAGAAAATATGAAAAAATGGCTTTTGAGGCAGGAGGCGGTAATTATTTTGCACCGGCACAGACCACTCAGTCTTTTCTTGGTCTCAGAGAAACTTATGATTGCAGAGCAAGTTATTTACCAGGTGTAAATGTTGTGCAATTGAAAGAATATCTTCCTGAATTTTTATATATGCCTCTGAGAAGGGGTATGGAAGATTTCTGTAAAAAAATAAAAGGCTTTGAGAAATCAATATTGATAGGTATAGAAACAAGGACTTCCTCGCCTGTAAGGATTTTGAGAAATGATACCAGAATGTCTCCAAATGTGTTCGGACTTTATCCTGCAGGAGAAGGGGCAGGTTATGCCGGAGGAATAATAAGTTCTTCTCTGGATGGAATGAAAACAGGAGAGGTTTTTTAAAGAGGCTCTCTATCAGGGAGTGGGTGGTTGACTGCTGTAGCTTTCCAGTATTCTTGTTATTTCGCTTTTTTCATCTATTTCAGGTCTCTCTATTGATTTTACTCTTATGAAGAGTCTTGTTTCTACAATACCTATATTGGGAGCATACCAGTAGGATATAATGCCTTCTACATCTGATAATCCGGCACCTGTTATATTCAATCTTTCTTTTGCAGTAAAATCAGCTCTTACACAGTGTATGAATGTTCCTGCAGGACTGTTGACTACATCCGATACAGTGGAAATTTTATTTATTCCTTTTATTTTTATATAAAAATCACTTCCGTCAAAAGGAATATCTGTAGTCCAGGAAGAATTGGCTTCCAGAGGAAAAATAAGAAGTTTTGCGTCAAAAGAGTGTTCTTCATGTTTTTGTTCATCTTTAAAACCGTACCATAGAAAAGAGGAGTTATTGTTATTAAGATAATATTCCATCCTGTTAATAACAGAAGAATTATCCTTCCCTTCTCTTTTTACTGATATATAGTTCTGGGTATTTCCCGAATTTCTGTTGTTTTCCATAACAGTCCATCTTTCCAGATAAGATGAGTCACATATTATACGGTTATAATGATAGGAAAACTTGTTTTCTTTATATCTGTAAGTCCAGTTTCTCCCTATTTGGACCGGGAAAAGACAGTTTAATGTGAGTTCATCAGGATTTGCTTTAGAGCCGGGATTTAAAGCAGGAAGCACCGGTTCGCCTGAATTCATACAGGAAACTGATATTATTAAAATTATTGCAGAAAAAATATATAAAATATTTCTTTTATTCATAGTATAAATATTATACACTTAAATATTGTTAAAAGCAAGATAATCATTACATGTGTCGAATATAATTGAATATTGAAAAAAATCATTGTATAATTATAGTTAGTTTCATAACTTATTAGAATTTAGTTAGTGTGAATTGTGAGTGGTGAGTATAAATGTACTTTCCCATTCACTCTTCAGTACTTACTTTTCACTAATTTTTAACAGTGTAAAATAACGATTTAGATAAAAATTGTAGAGAGACAATTTATTTAAATAATTTAAGAGGTGAGAATTATGCCTCTCAATGATATACCTGAAGCTTTTAAAGTAGAAATTTGTAATTTTATAGATGAACTTGAACTCTGGATGCCTTTAATACGATTATTACTCATGACTGACAGTGAATTTGAAAGCTTCTGGATGTCTTTTTCCACATTACATAAAGAGAAAAAGATCTATACTCAGGAAGTTGTAGATAGAATGAAGAAGATAATAATAAAATTAAGAACAGAGAAAGATGAAAGATATAACTTGAGCGACAGGGAACTTCGTGAATTACTCAGCTTTTCTGCATCACAGAAGTTTATCTGTCAGGTTTAAGGAGCTGGTCATTGTGGGTCAGAGTGAAAATAAAGGAGGAGATTTCTATAAAAGGGCTATTGTGAAACCTTTTGCTCTTCATCAGGAAGAAAAATTTCGAATTTTTCAAATTCTCTGTCCCCTGGCTCAGAAACTTAAAGTCACTGGGAGAGAGATAAAGAAGTATCGTGCCAGGGAAGATTTATTTGATATTGATCCCATGGAAGATGATATTTTTGCTGACAATATAGTAGATTTTGACGGTCCTTCTCCGTGGATTGACAGAGATTTTGCTTTTCAGCTTGCCTATGAGATGGATGATCTTAAATCTTTAAAATGGTATGAACGTACTGTTGACAGGTGTGACAGGGTTGGAGAAAGACAGATACTACTCAGAGCAAGAGGAGAGATCCTGGAAATGGAAAACAGTGAAGAAAAACCAAAGAATAAAGGTGTTCTATTCCTGCAAAAGGTAAGAAGCTATGGAGAGGAAAGAGGAATAAGTCTTGGTGATTATAAAAGTGCTCTTAATAATGATTCTGTCTTTGAAAAGAGGGAAATTCTTAAGAGAAAAAGGGAAGATGTGAATAAATTTGCTGAAGAAA
>JBEHWP010000724.1:0-3557 GCA_040217665.1 Vulcanimicrobiota bacterium | reverse complement strand
TATAGCACCGGGAATAGGAAAGGCTTCGTCTTTTTTATACCAGTTCATCCATTCCTTATCTGAATAATTTTCCCCTTTTGCTTCCAGTGTTATTATATGGTTGACTGTACTGAGTATTGTGTCATCTATGTCCATAACAACACACCAGTTACTGTTTTTTTCATCTTTCAGAATTTTTTTAAGATTTTCTGCTGCATGTATATAGCTTTGATAGGTACATAATTTATATTCATCAGAACTTTTTACCCACAGAGCACCATTGCTTAATTTTATTTTTTGATATTCATTTGCCTGTAATTTATGTATACTGAATAGGATCGGCAAAAGTAATAAAAAACATAAAAATTTATTTGTCTTCACCATATTTGTAACTCCTTATATGTAATATGAAAATCATAATCCTCCTGTGACGCGTAAAGCTTTACCCGTCACGAACATGATTATTACTGTAAAATTTCCTCTATATATCCCTTCCCGTTCAGGTTAAGTAATCTGACTTTCCGCAAAATTGAACAGACCATTTCTTTGCTGTGAGTGGCCATAATCATAGTTTTACCTGTTTTCCCTGCAAGATCATCCAGAATAGATAAAATCTGCTGTCCTGTTTCGAAATCCAGATTTCCCGTAGGTTCGTCTGCAAGTATCAACATGGGGTCATGGGATAAAGCTCTCGCAATGGCAACCCTCTGCTGTTCACCTCCCGAAAGCTGGTCAGGATAGCTTTTCCTTCTGTCTGAAAGGCCTGTCTGAGCTAGAATTTCAAAGGCTTTTTTTTCTTCTTCTTTTCCTGTAAGACCGTTTAATTCAAGAGGTAGCAGAAGATTTTCTTCCACTGTAAGGGTTGGGATAAGATTGAAAAATTGAAATATAAATCCGATATGTTTCCGCCGAAAGAGTGTCCTTTCATGTTCTGATAGTCCCGTAATATTTATATTATTTATAAATACATGACCTGATGACGGAATATCTATCCCGCAGAGAAGATTTAAAAGGGTAGACTTTCCTGATCCGCTTCTTCCCAGGAGTACTATTACTTCACCTCTGTTTACGGTTGCCGTAATATCCCTGAGAACAGTTCTGTCTGTCTTGCCTTCCGGATAGGTTTTACTGAGAGCCTGTAATTCTATAAACGATTTTCCATTTATCATATTTTTACTTCAAAATAGAAGTGTAGGCACTTCTATTTTCATTATCTATAAATAATGACCTCGTAACGGGTAATACATGATGGGCGATTAAATCCGTCACGCGTTACCCGTTACGAGTCACGACAAAATCATATAAAGGTATAGAAAAAATGTAAAAATGAAAACTTTAGATAAAAATTATGTAGAGACAGTTTTATCTAAGAACCTGTCCGAAAAGTCCTTTTAGATTTGTTCAAGCACAGTCTGTGAAAGATGACTCTCTACTTTTCGGATAGTCTCTAAATAATTTATTTTTTCTTGCCTTTTTTCTCTTCATCAGGTTTTACTACGGGCGGATCGGGATTTAAAACGTTCCATTCACCGAGAAAATTAAGTTTTTCTTTATCAAGATCCTTATTTTTATCTTCTTTTTTCTTTCTGTTCATGTTCATCATTCCTTTGTGGTTTCACTGTGAGCACTGTTTGTTTTAAACCAGTTAACTACTTTCTCACCGTATTTCACCGTTTTATCCACAGTTTTTCCTGCAAGTTCGGCACCTTTTTTAGCACCTTTAAAACCGCCCTTTATACCGCCTTTTATGCTGGCATAGGCGCCGTCAATCATGCCCGGAACTGCTCCGAATACAGTAGAACCGACTATGGGACCTGCTATAAGTCCTGCTATTACCCCTCCCGGACCTCCTGCCAGACCGGCAACAGTTCCTATTACAAGGCCTGTTATGGCACCTGCTGTGCGGAGTATTTTTGTTTCTCCTGCAGTAAAATCAGGATTCGGTTTTTCAACGGCAGCGCCATGAACCGCTCCTGTTGAAGCTCCTGCCAGAGTTCCGACAGAACCTCCTGCCAGTTTCGCAAGTCCCCGGAATGTTTTATGTATGAAACCTGCATCGTCTTTCGGTGCTGTCCCTATTTCTACTTTATCTTTAATTTCTTCTTTTGCTTTTTCAGGTAATTTTGTTTGCTGAATATTCCCTTTAATGTGAGTCGATGTATTTATATTCATAAATAGATACCTCCTGTTATTCTTTAATTTTCATTGTAACATTCTTAAAGCTTCATGGCAATATTATTTAATTCGTCAATTGTTAACTTTTTGTTAAAATATCTCATGGGACAGAAGAAAAGTGGAATGATAGATTACGGTGAGGCTAACAGACATGACCGGAGCGGTCACAACCAGATATGAAAATGAATAGACAGTGAAGCATAAGATTTCATCCTTTTTATATAAAATTTCCCATATGGTCTTTCTCTTTACAGAAGGTGTAAGAAATCATTCTGAATCGGAAATCACTGAAGGATTTATTATTTATATATTCCGTTAAAACAGCAATAGATTTTTTCGTGATTCCCGCTTTTTCTGCCAGATCGTTCCAGTAATCTCCGGTTATCCAGTAATCCAGGAGACCGTCAACATTACATAAGAGATCCTTATAAAAAGCCAGTAAACTATCTTCAAATGAATCCAGTATCAAAGTGAATGTTTCAGGGAAACACCTGTATAAATGAGTAAAAATAAAAATAATAAATTTATCAAGTTCAGGATATTTATCTGCAATAGTATTTTCAAGGGTGTAAAGATTGGGGAAGATGTCTCTGTTTCCTGTAATAAGAGAATTACAGAGTTTGAAGTTGAAATTATCTGACATTTTTGAACAAAAATCCCTTAAAATCAATTTATCTTTATATTTATCAAATAATTCAGTACCGGGCAAAACATATAAAGTGTGTAACTGTATTTGATGGATGTCTTTTTTAAACAGGGAATATAACATATTTAATGTTAAATTCAGATCTTCTTCTGTTTCTCCGGGAAAACCATACATAAATGACACAGTAGGTTTAATATTATTTTTCAACATAATATCCCAGAGAGGATCAAGTTTTTGGAGATTCAAATTTTTGTTAATATATTTCTGTATACCGGGAGAAGCTGATTCTATCCCCAGAAAAATAGCCCTGCATCCGGCCAGGGCCATCTCTGTAATAAGTTCTTCATCCAGTGTATCGATTCTTGCGCTGCAGTCCCATGTAATATCAAATTTTTGCAATTCTTTACATAATTTCATTGTAAACTTACGATTTGTTGTAAAATTATCATCGATAAAATTGATAAAATGTGTATTATTACCGGTAACTTTCTGTATAAGTGATATTTCTTTGCAGATACGTTCTATGGATTTTGCTCTGAATCTGTGTTTCCAGAACTGTGATGTGGAACAGTAGATACAATTATAAGGACAGCCTCTGCTTGTTTCCATAGAAATTTTACCTTCGTAACCTCCGGGACTGAGAGAATAATTTAACAGAGGTAATCTATCCAGATCTTCTATGAGAGGTATATCCGGGTTCTGTAAAATTATATCATTATTTCTGTATATTATGCCGGGAACATCAGTTAATTCATCC
>JBEHWP010000723.1:0-3562 GCA_040217665.1 Vulcanimicrobiota bacterium | reverse complement strand
CTTTTAATGCTGTAAAGTTGCCTATACCTAACAAAATTATCTCTAATATAGAATTACAAAAACACGTGCCTACGAATGAAAATGAAGACCTCTTTGCCTTGCTGCAAGCCAATCCCTAATTTTTACTTGTCAAACTTCCGTGAACCTATCTTTATCTAAACAACAACAGACAACAGGATTAATCGATAAAACACAAAGGGTTATGCTTTAGTATCATCATCGCCATGCTCGGCTAAAGCATTATGTAAAGAATTCAGTTGTTCGTCCTGATTTTCTTCTTCATCTTTATATTCTTCCTGGATTTCCAGGTAATCTCCCTCATCACCTTTATCCTGAGTTTTTTCTTCTTCTATATGTTTTAACTGACGTCTGTATCCGATAGGAATAGTTTCATCTTCTTTATTTATCTGTTCATCACCGGTAGAATCCAGTAAATCCTGAATGGAATCCTTTGCCATATCAAAAGAAGCAATAATTTCAACTAAATTCTCTCTATCCCCTGTATCCATATAATCTGACATCATAGACATTATTTCTTCCAATTGATCCATTGATTCCATGATCTGGGGAGGAACAGGTTTTATATCTTCATACTCTAAAAATAAAGGCTCCTGTGACTCTTCACTGATAAATTCAAGTGTATTTAAACCACCCTGCAGTAAAGAGGCCGCTCTTTCAAGATCTATTTTACCGCTTCCTGCCTCAAGTTCAGAAAAGCTTCTCATTTTCTGAAGAGCTTCTTTAGCTATGGAAAGGCCTTCATTGATCTGATCCTGAGCTGATTGAAATTGAGAAACAAAATTTGAAAATACTTCAAGGGATCTCCCTTCATCTACTTCTCCTAATTCGTCCAGAACCTGGTCTGACATAGTATCCATTACAGATAAATTACGTTCCAGATCTTTTTGAGCTTCATCCAGAATCGTCTGAGAAATTTCCATAATATCATTAAATGCTTCTTCAACTTTCTCCTGAGTGCCTGACATCTGTCTGTCTGCAAGGCTGTTACCTATATCTCGAAGCATTTTTATAGGCATATCATATTTATTTGCCGGAACTTCCCTGAGTCTTTCTCCGCATTTCTCGCAAAAAGGACTCTCATCACTGTTTTCATAATCACAAATATGACAGATTACTCCCACTTTCAGTCACCCCCGTAAAAAAATTTATATAGAATAAAGAAAAAGTTCTGCTTTTGCAGAACTTTTCCTCTAAAATTTATAATAAATTTTTTAATAACAGTTTATTTTAACAGACCTGTTTTCTCATTGAATGCATCAATTAAATTATCTATATCATCAACCTGATTATGAATTCTATGCCAGTATTCCTGATCATACCACTGGGCATTTAATTCCTTGAGTTCTCTTGCCTGCTGTTCTATCCACGTGAAATATTTCAGGTTGTGTACACGTTTTTTGTCGCAATAGTTCATTTCCAATATATGATCAATACCTGTAGTCATTAATTTGGTGTAATCAACTGCTGCATCTATCTTTGTATATTTACCATGTTTTTCTTCCATTTCTTTAACCCTTGTTTGATAGAGTTCCATAGAATCGGTAAATACAGTCATAAGTACATCTTTATGAGTCAACTCATAATATTTAGCCATTTTGATACATCCAACCAGATTACCTATACCTGAAATACCAAGGAGTTCCAGCTTATTAATAAACTCATCTTTAACACCTTTTTCTCTTAAATATTCATGACCTGACGGTTCATTGAATAATCTGACCATATTCATACATACCTCATCATCCAGGGCCATTAACATATCAGTATTTCTCATATTATGAATCCATGGAACATGTTTATCTCCAATACCTTCTATTCTGTGTCCTCCATAACCGTTATATAATAATGTAGGACACTGGAGTGCTTCTCCTACTGCAAGTTTTCCGGCAGGATAAATTTGTTTCAAATAATCCATACATCCTATAGTTCCTGCAGAACCTGTTGTAAGATGGGCTCCAAAGAAATGAGCATCTTCTGCTTTTAATTTGTTAAGCACTTCCTCCATGGCATGACCTGTAAGATAATAATGCCATAAATGATTGCCCATTTCGTCAAATTGATTGAAGATCATTATATTGTCTCCCCTGTTATTCCTGAGTTCCCAGCATTTGTCAAATATTTCTTTTACATTGCTTTCACATCCGGGAGTAGCAATAACTTCTCCTGCAATCCTGGATAACCACTGAAATCTCTCTTTACTCATTTCTTCAGGTAAAATCGCTATTGAAGTACATCCAAGGAGAGCTGAATCATAGGCACCTCCACGGCAATAATTACCTGTAGAAGGCCATACTGCTTTATGTTTCGTAGGGTCAAACTGGCCTGTAATAAGCCTGGGAACAAGACAGCCAAAACTGGCACCGACTTTATGTGATCCTGTAGGGAACCATTTACCTACAAGAGCGATTATTCTTGCATCAACACCGGTAATTTCCTTCGGAATTTCCATAAAATTTACATCTCCGAAAAGACCGCCATTAGCAACAGGTTCATTTTTCCAGGTAATTCTGAATAGATTATAGGGGTTTACATCCCATAATCCTATAGATTTAAGATTTTCTTTGATTTTTGAAGGCACAAGAGCGGGATCTCTCATCTGTTTGAATGTAGGTATAATTATATTCTTTTCTCTGGCCCGTTCTACAGTCCTTTTAAGCTGTTCTTCATGGATGGATAAATCAATAGTATACATATTATTACCTCCTAAAATTTCAGGGATACTCAAAAGAGTATCCCTGATAAATACTATATTATATTAGAGACTATAATTGCGGGGACTGGATTTGAACCAGCGACCTCCGGGTTATGAGCCCGACGAGCTACCTGACTGCTCCACCCCGCGACGAAGGTTGTAAAGTTCTTTACAACCATATCATTATAGCGATAAAAATTCATTGTGTCAATAGTTTTTTAAAATTATTTAGATAAACTGCATCTACTTAATTTTTATCTAAAGCTTTTATTGTACAACTTTAAAAATGAAAATTCCTAACCCTAAATTTAATCTAAAGACTGAGAAAAAATAGTTCTGGTCTTGGCAAAATGAACTTCATCATTATCATTTAAAAGTAAACTTACACCCTTCTGAATCTTCTTCCGGTTCAAAAAGGTACCGTTAGAACTGCCTATATCTACCAGGAAATACTGTCCCGGAGGTTTCTGGAATATCTCACAGTGTCTTCTTGAAACAATCTGTTCCGAATCAAAAAAGGTCAGATCAATATCGGGATATATCTGTGCAAGAGGGTCTACTCTCCCGATAGTTATACGTTCATTTAACAGGGAAACTCTTTTACTGTTACCTTTACTGTCGTAAATAATAAGATCGGCATAAACTACCCTGGGTTTTCCCTGGTCATCTACAGGCCCTTCTTCTTTAATCTTTGACTCACCACAGCCAGAACAAAATCTGGATTTACCCCTGTTTTCTCTATTACACTTGGAACATATCCATAATTCTTCTTCTTCTTCTGCCGGCTCCAGAACTTCTGCTTCTTCTGCAGCTATTTCCGCTACAGGTGCTTCTTCTGCAGCTGTTTCC
>JBEHWP010000722.1:0-3580 GCA_040217665.1 Vulcanimicrobiota bacterium | reverse complement strand
CAAACTGGTTTTGCAGACTGTTAATATTTTGCGTCTATATAATTTATAACTCTCTTTTAATACGGCATATCTTTTCCTCCAGAGCCCGGCCAGGGACAGGAGCGTGTTCCATATTTTTTTGGGTACCAATTTACCTGTTACGGTACTAAGGAGTTTACAAAAGGGATATTTCCCTCAATATACATCCGTGAATGGTCTTCTTCTGGCGTAATAGTGAATAGTGAGTGGTAAGTAATGAAAGTAATCTTTCATTCACTACTCACTTATTAATTTATGTCTACAATTACGTTTCCAGAAGGATTTTACCATACCGTTACAGAATGTTATGATTACCCGGATACTTCAGAAGGTGGAAAGAATATGGATGATAAAAAGCCAATCATAGTACTTACCGATATATACAAAACCTATACAATGGGAGATACAAAGGTTAATGCCAACGATAATATTAATCTCACTATCTATAAAGGTGAATTTATAGTAATCATGGGAGCTTCCGGAAGTGGAAAATCTACTGTAATGAATTTGATAGGATGTCTTGACAGGCCTACAAGCGGGAGTTATAAACTGGATGGTGTGGAAGTATCGCAGCTTGATGATGACGAACTATCAGTTATAAGAAATCAAAAGATTGGTTTTGTTTTTCAGAAATTTCACCTCTTATCCGGTCTTACTGCGAGAGAAAATGTTGAACTTCCAATGATCTATGCAGGCGTAAACACAAAAGAAAGAATGCAGGTAGCAGCAAACAATCTTACGAAAGTGGGTCTGGAAACACGTATGAATCACGTGCCCAATGAGCTTTCAGGTGGCCAGATGCAGCGTGTGGCCATAGCAAGAGCTATCTCTAACAAACCGCCCATACTTCTTGCAGATGAACCTACAGGTGCCCTGGACAGTAAATCAGGTGATGAAATTATGGCTTTATTCCAGGATTTACACAGAAAGGGAAGTACTGTAATTCTCATAACACACAACCCGGAAGTGGCAAAATATGGTACAAGAGTAGTAAAGCTCCATGACGGGAAAATAGTCACGGACGAACATGTAAAAGAAGAAGACAGAATATTACTTGCATCTGACATAAAAACCTCTATGACTGTAAGACTTAACATGAGGGGCAGCATGAATATCATGCAGAGCGTAAAAATTGCATGGAATGCGCTCAAAGCCAATAAAATGAGGTCTTTACTGACCATGCTTGGTATTATAATAGGTATATCTTCTGTAATCATTATGACTGCCATAGGAAATGGTATGGATAAGGGTTTTAGAAAACAGTTTACTGACATGGGAGTGCAGAACGTGATTGTTTCTCCCGGTAAAGGAGACAGTGTCATACAATCTTCCATAGGTTCAAAAAAAAGGCAGCTCACAATGAGAGATGTAAGAGTATTGAAGAATCAGTGTGTTTCCGTAAAAGGAGTGGCACCCAGTATAACTACCAGTGTTACTGCAGTTTATGGCCCCAATAATATGGATGTTACCATAAAAGGTACTTCTCCGACAATCACTTTAGTTGACACATTACCTGTTGAAAAGGGAAGGTTTTTCTCAGAGAAAGACTGGGATAAAAACAGTCCTGTATGTGTTATTGGCCATGAAGTGGCAGAAAAATTATTCGGGAAAGACATGGAACCTCTCGGCAATACAATAAAAATGGTAGCAAAATCCAGCAGCACTTCAAACAGTACTTCATCTTCAGGAAATTCAGATCCGAACAATGTGACAAACTCCGGAATAAGGCTTAAAGTCATAGGGGTTTTAAAGAAAAAAGACAGGGCTATAATGGATGATTATGATAAAACAATAATAACCCCCCTCACTACATTTAACAGCAGGGTTTACTATCAGTCATATCTGAATTTTATTCAGGTAGCCTCTGAAAATCTGGATACTGTTAAGAAAACAAAAGATGAGGTTACAAGAGTTCTTTTACCCCTTCATGGTAACAATATAAAAAACCTTGACATACTGAGTTTTGAACAGCAGCTGGCCCAGTCTATGAGCACTATCATGGCTCTAAGCCTGTTCCTGTCCATTATAGCAGTTATTTCTCTGGTAGTAGGCGGTATTGGTATTATGAATATAATGCTTGTTTCTGTAACGGAACGCACAAAAGAGATAGGACTCAGGAAAGCTATAGGGGCAAGAAAAGGTGATATTTCAACACAGTTCTTAATAGAATCTCTTGTACTCAGCATAACGGGAGGTATTATTGGCATACTTGTCGGTACAGGTATATCAGCAGTATATCCCCTTTTGATAGCTTCCAGCTCTCTGAAAGATCTAATGGGACAGGCTATTATTTCAATTACTTCCATAATAGTTTCTTTCGGGTTTTCCGCAATGGTTGGTATATTTTTCGGCCTTTATCCGGCAAGGAAAGCTGCTGCCCTTGACCCGATAGAAGCGTTAAGACAGGAATAAAAATCGTGACGCGTAACGGGTGAGGCGTGACGGGGGTGAGGCGTGACGGGAGGATTATAAGTGAGTGGTGAATATTGAAGGCAACCTTTCACTCACTATTCATTGATTACCGTTCACTCATTAATTTATCAGAGTATGATAAAAAATTACAATCGTGAAATAAAAGGAGTTTTTTCTTCTCAGGTGGAATTATATTCTATTATGAATAAAAAATATTTACTGATTCTCTTCCTGATAATTATAACTTTTAATAGAATTCTGGCGGAAGAAGCCGGAAAATTTACTCTTAAGGATTGTATAAATATGGCTATGGATAACAATCCTTCCATAATAAGAGCCAGACAGGATATAAAAGTAGCAGAAAGTTCAAAAACCCAGGCTCTGGCAACTTATTTGCCGAATCTCAAATAC
The DNA here is from genome assembly GCA_040217665.1 of Vulcanimicrobiota bacterium. Taxonomy (GTDB): domain Bacteria; phylum Vulcanimicrobiota; class SpSt-956; order SpSt-956; family JAKJGF01; genus CALARM01. The sequence continues at coordinate 739 of JBEHWP010000722.1, read as the reverse complement.
ACCGGTACATATCAAAAATCAAATCAGGGTAACGGTACTATTGTGAGCGGCATATATTTCCCGGCAGTCCCTATTGACGACTATTCCAGTACTGTTTCTGTAAGCCAGACTGTGTTTGATACATTCAAAGGCCTTTACCAGTACAAACAATATAAAGCTCAGATAGAGCAGTATGAATATGCTCTCAAAGAATCTTCCAACAATCTTGCTCTTACAATAGCACAGGATTATTTCAATGCTGCAAAGGCGAAAGACATATTGAATTTCAGAGAAACCCTTCTTGACAATTCACTCAAATACCTGGATAAGGCAAATGAAAATTTTCAGGTCGGTCTTTCGCCTAAATCAGATGTATTTACGGCAGAAGTCAATGTAACCCAGGCAAAAGTTGATCTTCTGACCGCTCAAAATGATATAAAAAATAAAATGGCTCAGCTTAAAATCGACACAGGTCTGCCTGTGGATAAAAATATAGATATTGCAGAAGAAATTTATGAATTAAAAAATAAACCTTCAATGGAACAGGCACTATCTGATGCAAGTGAACGAAGGCCTGAGATAAAAAAATACAATGCCCAGATAGAATATCAGGACAGAGTAATAACAGGAGCAAAACTTCAGAGATTACCCAATGTAACACTGGGCGTAAGTTATAATTATGCAACTGACTCATATCTCAGCCCTGATAAATATTATGCTGTTTATGGCCAGGTAAACTTCCCCATTTTCGATGGTTTCA
>JBEHWP010000721.1:0-3590 GCA_040217665.1 Vulcanimicrobiota bacterium | reverse complement strand
ATTTTATGATATAATTAAAGATTGATATGAAAAAATATTCTCTTGAATTTAAATTACTCCTTGTTTTTATTTCGGTAGAATTGATATTATTTCTTTTGAGTTTTACTGAAATATTTAACCTGCTTCATTCTCTTACAATTTCTTTATTTACATGTCTGGTGCTGACAATCTATTTTATCATAAGGAGAGAAAAAATACCAATAAACTTATCATTAAAGCTCTCAAGAATTGTATTTATAACCTTTTTCGGAGCATTATTTCTTCTGAATGTTTTTGTAATAACAGGGGGAATGAGTAAAATTACTGTGCCATTTTTTATAACAGGTATCGCAGTAATAATGTTTGCCGACATGGAAAGTCTTGGTATCGTGAAGACTTTCTACGGTCAAAAAAATTCTGATTTAGATGATCTGAAGATAAAAAATAAATTTTTGAGTTTAATAATGATACTTTCTATAATATGGCCTTTAATTTCTTTGTCAGGTGCTCTTATATATTCAAGATTTCCTGAAAATTTTGAATTTTTGAAAAAAATAGAATTCCCTCTGTCGAATCCTCTTATGGCAGTTTCGGACAGTGATGGTAATATATACATAGATACAGGCTTTTACTGTCGTATTCAGAAATATGATAAAGACGGACATTTTCTATATGGTTTTGATTATGGAACTCCAGGTAATACGGAACTGATTATAGATGAACATAACAGGCTTTATATAGGGACTTATAGCAGTCAAAACATTCTCAGGGTATTTTCTTCTTCAGGTGAAAAACTTTATGAAATTTCTTCACCGGAAGAGGATATTACTTCGTGGTTTTTGGAAAAAGGAGGACATGTGCAGTCCCTGTGGAACAATAAAATAGTATTGAATGATACTGTTATGCCTGTCCGGGAAGGTTCCTATCTTTTTACAGGCACCAGGTTTGCAGGGAAAATTTTTCAGGATATAAAAGGTAACAGATATATAATTTCCAGAAATCTTTTTTGTCCCTCGGTGTACAGGGAAAATTTAAATGGCATAAAAGACCTTACTATAGTCCCGAAGCCTCTGACCTATGTCTTTACAATCCCTTTCCCATCTCTTGTTATACCTTTATTTATAATGTTACTTCTTTCCGGAAAAAAGGAGAAAAAAGAAAATGAGTAATATAGAAAAAGTAAAAAACATTTCGCGAGAAGATCTTCTGAACTATTCCGAACTGTTCAGAAATAGCTGCAATAATATACCTGTATGTAATGTTGTGAGTAATGACGGAATATCTTATAAATACATTCCATTACCTGTGACTGACGGGCCTATGAAAAAAGAGGAACTTGATGCGACAGGTATAGTCCCGGGACGGGCCCTTCTTGATTTGAATATAGATCTGAAAAATACATGGGCCATTACTGAAGCTGACAGGGGCGGCGGTCTCGTACTCCGTTCACTGCAGCAATTTACCGGTATAAATGTACACTGGCTGAACTGGTATGATGAAGCTACTGTGAATGCATTTACCGGAGATTTCGTAACGGAAGAAATGGCTCCGGCCTTTGCTATGGGCTCGTCACTGAGACCTGGATTATATATGCCGGCACATATAAGAGAAATTCTTCAGAAAAACGGAGTTGTATTAATCGATGATGTATTGAGCACAGGTACAACGATAGTAACAATAAAATCAATACTGGACAGAGCAGGGATAGTCCTGAAAGCTGTAGTCTGCGCTGCAGAAAAAGTAGATTACAGGGGGATAGATAATCTGAAAAATTCCTTTCCATCTATTCCGGTTATAACAATGGCAAAAATAAGAATAAGAGATTTTACGGAACAGGAAAAATCTTATTACAGCTTTAATAAAAATTTTACCGGTATGAGTGAGATAACAGGAGACAGAAAGACGCCTTATTATATAAGGTAACACTATTGCTTTTAAAGTTTCTTTCTGTTATAGTATTTTTACAGGTATTATATAACCGGGTGGTGAATATATGAGCCTTGCGTCACGCGTCACGCGTCACGCGTCACGTATTATTTAAGGAGGTGAAACTAATGTCTGATATAATGGGAAGTGTAATGTGTCCTACCAGGGATTCAAACTGGATTACGAAATTATTATTTTCTTATGTTGCACTTATACCTCTTCTTGGATCCCTGTGTCTTGCCGGTTATCAGTTGAAAGCCATAAGAGAGTATGCCAGAGAACCGAAGGATTCTATGCCTGAATGGGAAAACTGGGGACAATTATTTATGGACGGGATTATGATGGCGCTTCTTGCTATGTTTTATATGCTTGTTCCCGCTATACTTATGGTTTTTTCTTTTTTGCCTATGATTCTGACTGCAGTAGGAACAGCAGGAGCTATGTCTGATAATACGGCAGTACAGTCATTGTCGGCTATAGCCGCTATAGGAGGGCCGGTACTTACTCTTATTTTAATGGGTGTATCTTCGATTTTAATGTTTATTGCAGCATTACTTATGCCTATGGCTATGGGGGTTTATGCTGTTTCAGGAAGCTTTTTTGCAGCTATTAATCCTCTGGGAATTCTGGGAAAGGTTCTTGGAAACATCGGTTCTTATATAATGGTTTTATTGATACCGGCCGTTCTCAGTCTGGTAATTAATTTTATCCTTGGTATAACTGTAATAGGTTCCCTGCTGATATTCCCTGCCATGCTTTATGTGATTGTAGTGAGTTCTAAAATGATGGGAGATATGTTCAGGGAAAATAATATATGCAGTTAATAAAAGTCGTAATGCGTAATGCGTAATGCGTAATGCGGTTAAATAGACTGAAGTTGTTAAAAATAGCCTGTAAAACAGGCTATTTTTATTCTATAAGAGTCTTTACATATTTTGCAATCGCCATAGAGGATGTCAGGCCCGGTGAGTTAATGCCTGTGAGATTGATTAAACCTTCATGTTCTCCTGTCTCTTTTTTTATGATAAAATCCTTTGCTTTTTCTCCGGGGGCCTGAAGATGTGGCCGAATGCCTGACATATCAGGTGATAGATCTTCTTTTTTTATAAAAGGAAGAAAATCTTTTGTACTTTCATAAAAATCTTCCAGATGGTCTGTATTTACGGAATAATCTATTTCATTTACATAATATGCATTCGGTCCGAGTTTGAACCCGCCTTTGAGATCTACTACACTGTGTATACCGAGACTCACCAGATCATGGTGAGGAGAAGGATATACAAGGCCCCTGATAAACCTGTATTTTCCGTTTCCTACAGAGAAATATTCACCTTTGCAATAATGCAATTTATAATCAATACCTGCCATGTAAGCGACATGGGCACTTGAAAGACCTGCCGAATTAATAACCATTCTGCTGAAGATTCTGGTTTTCTCTCCGTTCGGTTCCTGAATTTCACAGATCCATTGTCCCCTGTCTTTACAAAGTCCGGAAAGAGGAGTACTGTAGCTTACCATTACATTATTTCTTTCTGCTTTTGCCAGAAAATAAAGCATAAGACTGTGGCTGTCTATTATACCTGTAGAAGGTGAATGAAGAGTGCAGACAGTATTTATAAAAGGTTCTATTTTTTTTACATCCTTTTCATCCAGAAATTTTAAATCTGTAACACCGTTGGCTTCTG
>JBEHWP010000720.1:0-3593 GCA_040217665.1 Vulcanimicrobiota bacterium | reverse complement strand
ACTGGTTTTGCAGACTTTTAATATTTTGCGTCTATATCATTTACAACTCTCTTTTAATACGGCATATCTTTTCCTCCAGAGCCCGGCCAGGGACAGGAGCATGTTCCATATTTTTTGGGTACCAATTTACCTGGTGCGGTAATAAGAGAGCATATATGTATTATTTGTTGTCACCTCATTATTATTTATAAGAATTATTTACAAAAAAGGGAAAAATAAAGCCTTTCTCGAATAATAAGTAAATCTTATTTCAAGGAAGGGTGATCTTATGTCATTGTTATACCGTAAAAAATCTGCGGTAGCTGTATTATTAATCAGTTGTATGCTCTTATCTGTATTTAATTTAGGATGTCTCGGGCCAAAACCCCCTGTAGAACAAACACCGTCAGGAGAGGCCACAGAACCGGCAGGAGATACCGGAACTACTTCTCCCGGAACAACGGGAAGTACCGGCACAAAACCTTCGGGAGAACCATTCCGCCTTGGTATTGTAACATGGCCCGGTTTCGGCCCATTTTTTGTGGCTAAAGAAAAAGGTTTTTTTGATGGACTCAATGTTGAGATTACTCCTATGGATGATACTGCCGGGAGAAGAACAGCTTTTTCATCTAAAAAAGTAGAAGCTATAACAGAAACTCTTGATTCCTTTGCCAGCAGTGTTGCTTCCATTCCCGGCAAGGCAGTTCTTAAGACTGATGACTCGTGCGGAGGAGACGGCCTTGTAGTCAATAAAAAGATACAGAAAGTAAATGATCTTAAAGGTAAAAAGGTAGCTTTCCCTCAGGGACTTCCTTCTCAATTTTTCCTTATTTATCTCCTGAGCCTTACAGGTCTTTCATCAAAGGATATAAACCCGCAGTATATGGAAGCAGACAAGGCTGCTCAGGCTTTTATGGCAGGAAAAGTTGATGCATGTGTTACCTGGGAACCATATGTCTCCCAGGCAGGAAGCTCGCCGAACGGAAAAATACTCATGACCAGTGCCGATGCACAGGGACTCATTCTTGATATTATAATAGTAAGAGATGATGTAATTAAAAAACGTCCCAAAGATATACAGAAATTTGTAAACGGATGGTTCAGAGGTTTTGAATACTGGAAACAGAATACAGAAGAAGCAAATAAGATAATGGCAGACGGACTGGGCCTGAAACCTGAAGATGTGGAAGGTATGCTAAGCGGCCTGAAGCTTGCAGATCTTTCTGAAAACCAGAAATATTTCGGAACTTCATCCAAACCGGGACAGTTTGTAGATATTTTTGATACTGCAGGTATGATATGGGAACAGGAAGGGCTGGTGAGTAAACCTGCTTCCGGAAAAGATGTATTTAATTCGACTTTTGTTCAGGCTGTGCCAAAGGATATTGCTACAAAGATAGAACCTGTAGCAGTCGAACCTACAGAAGCACCTACAGAGGTAGCAGCAGCAGATACTCCTTCGGAGGAACCTACTGAAGCTGTCGAGCCAACAAAGGCTCCTGAACCTACTAAAAAACCGACTGCAAAACCTGCAAAACCGACACCGAAACCGACTCCTTCCAAGCCGAAAAACCAGGATATTGCAACTCTGGAAGTGCCGCCCATATATTTCGAGACAGGTTCTTCTTCAATAAATAAGAATTCTTATTTTACCCTCAGTGAAATAGGTAAGAAATTACTTCATTTCCCGACTCTTTATATAAGAATTGAAGGACATACGGATAATATAGGTGATCCTCAGATGAATAAAGAACTCTCTCAGGCCAGAGCAAATTCCGTAAAAGCCTATTTACTGAAGAAATATCCCCAGATAAAGAAAGACAGGCTTATAGCTAAAGGTTATGGAGACACCAAACCTATAGATACAAATGATACAGAAGACGGTCGTTCCAATAACAGGCGTACCGAATTTGTAATCCAGCGTTAGTTTTTTTACAGCAGGGACAGACATAGTCTGTTCCTGCTGTATCGTCACTTATATGCATAAAATAAGAAAAGACAGCCACATACATATAGCTTTAAATAAACAAATTGAATATCCTGATAAGAAAAATGGTTTTGAAAAATATGATTTTTCCCATCTTGCGTTCCCTTCCACAGATTTTAATAAAATCAACACAGAAACAGAATTTATGGGTAAGAAATTAAAATTTCCCCTTATGATTACAGCAATTACAGGAGGGACAGATGCCGGTAAAAAGATAAACAAAAATCTTGCCAGAGCATGTCAGAAGATGGGTGTAGCTCTTGGCCTCGGTTCTCAGAGAATTCTTTTTTCCTGCCCGGAGGTTATAGATACTTTTTTTGTTCGTGACGAAGGACCCGATGTGTTTTTACTCGGCAATATCGGTATACATCATATAAGAGAATTCGGTATTGAAGCATGTAAAGAAATTGTCAGAAATATTAAAGCAGACGGACTTGCAGTTTATTTAAATCCTCTCCATGAAATTTCTCAGGAAAAAGGTACTCCCGAATATGGCGGTTTACAGGAAATATTAAAAGATTTCTGTAAAGAATTCCCCTTTCCTGTAGTAATAAAGGAAACAGGAAATGGGATTTCCTTTGATACTGCTCAGAAGCTTAAAGATATAAAAATTTCCGCTATAGATACGGCAGGAGCAGGAGGAACTTCCTGTATTATTATGGAATATTATCTTCAGAAGAGCAATTTAAGAAAAAATATAATCAAACCTTTTTTCAACTGGGGAATAAGCACGGCAGATTCTCTGGTGGAAGTGAGACAGGTGTTTCCCTCTCTTCCTGTTATAGCATCTGGAGGTATAAGAAATGGCGTGGAATGTGCCAGAGCTATTTCACTCGGTGCAGACCTTGCAGGTATGGCTCTTCCTTTCGTAAAACCTGCTACTGTATCTGCAGAAGAGGTGGAAGAAAAACTTGTAGAAATTATAGAACAATTTAAAATTACCATGTTCTGTGCCGGCGCAAAAAATATTCAGGAATTGAAAAAAATACCTTTAATAAAGCGGAGTTGATTGAATATGAGAAAGATTTTTTATATAGCCATTTTATTGTTTATATTCTCTTTGTTACCGTCTGTTGCTCAGGAAGACGGCGGTAATACCGTAAATGTTCCCGGTTCCAAACAGGCCTTTGTTTTCGGGAAACAGAAATATAATAATAAAGAATATGAAACTGCAAAAGAATTGTTCAGTAAAGCCATAACCATGGATCCGAATAATGTTGATGCCTATTATTACAGAGCCCTTGCCGCCAACATGGCAGGTTCCCTTCAGGGGGATGTGAATTTTTATACCATCAGAACAAAAACTAATAAAGAAGACTTTAAAAGTATTTTTGGTCTGGCCTGCTGTCATCTTGCTCAGAGTGAAACCTTTGAAGGAAAGAAAAAAGATGCAAAAGAAGAATTAAATAAAGTCCTTTCTCTTGATAAAGATGGCATCTTCGGACAGAGATCAAGAGAACTTGCAGAAGAGTATAAAATACAGCTTTCGGAACCTCCTTTTAATATAATGGAACATAAATGGATTTTTGGTGTTATAGGAGCTTTTATATTGTTAATAATTATCGTTATAGCTGTAATGTTTATGAAGTCTGCTCCGAAATTTTCCGGAACCGTAATTATTGCCAAT
>JBEHWP010000719.1:0-3598 GCA_040217665.1 Vulcanimicrobiota bacterium | reverse complement strand
TTCCACCCTTGGAAGGGTTGATAAATTAAGTAATGAAGAAAAACTGGTTATAAGAAAGCTCAGAAATATATTCGGTCTGGAGAAAGATTGAACTTTTCAGGAAGGATTTTAATAAACATAAAAGAAATTATAAAAGTGCTAAGAAACTAAAAAAGGAGATTTCTTATGACGTTTAAAAAAATTATAACATTATCAATTGCTCTGATAATAATACTGTCTATTGTATCATGTACAACCGAGAACTCAAATATCAATAAAAAAACCAGCGAATTGAACAGTAAAGGGAGTATCTTAAAAAGAGAAGCAGCCTCTTTATTTAAACAGGGAAAACCTGATGAAGCAGGTAAAAAACTGGAAGAAGCTCTTACATGTTATGATGAAGCCTTAAAAATAGACCCGAATTATACAAAAGCCAAAGAAAACAGAGCTGAAGTTTTAAAAGCACTGGGAAGGTGATATAAAATGTTAAAAAATCGTAAAGGTGAAGAAATTATAGTAGAAAATGACAGAGGAAGCATATGTGTACATTTGTCCGATAAAAAGGGATTTACACTGGCCTGTGAGGAAATAGAAAAACTCGTGAAATTAATAAACAGCCACAATCCTCTTATGATAAGTACAAAACCTCTTTATGAATACGGAACCTTTGTTCTGGCACCGAGAGGAAAAGAACTGGAATTTAAGCCACAGTGGTGGGCAGTAGAAAACAGTAAAAAAGAAGGGGTTGAAAATGTTTTAATTTCCGATAAAATTGAATTCTGTAAGGCCCTTGAAAACTTAAAAGGTTTTGCCCTGTATGATCTGGGGAAATTACAGGATTGCCTCATAGCTTTTGATAAAATACTGGCAAAAGAAACCAATACAGATATACTGAAACAAAAAGGTTATGCTCTCTATAAACTCAAAAGATATGATGAAGCAAAAGCCTGTCTTGACAGGGTTGCTGAAATAGCACCGGAAAAGGTAAATGTGGAAATGAACAGAATTCAGGCAGATATTAAAGAAAAGATTCAAAATCAGTTATAATTATATTTCGTGACGCGTAACGCGTAACGCGTGACGGGTGGAAACAATTCCTGCCAGTGTCGCCACAGGCACTGAACAAAAAAATTGTCCTCCCGCCACGCGTTATGATTTTTATTATTATAAAAACACCTGTATCGGGAGGATAAAATATGAATATTTACGAACAAATGATAGAACTCTTTGAAATCATAGAACCACAGAGCACCAGAACCTTTATGTATGTGGAAGATGAAACATTCGGTCTTAAAAAACTTATTGAAGATTTTCTGGAAGGTAAAAAAGGTCTATTAACATTAGAATCTCTTATGAAATTTCAAAAATTTGTAGAAGAAAAAAATATGACTTATGTAATAATACCTTTCAGTGAAGCCATAAGAAGAACAATAGAAAGAACTCTGGCTGCATACTCCGGCAAAGCCATATTTTTCTCGGACCACCATCATATCTATCAACCTGACAGATATGATGTGAAATTCGCAGATTACATACATGAAAAAATCTGTAAAGAATGTTACGATTCTATGTCAAAGGTATATCAACATTATTCAGTAAATATTGGCCCCACTCTTTTAGAATGGTTCAGGCAGAAAAGACCTGACATAATGGAAAGACTGATAAAAGCCAGCAGACGGGAACCGGTTATGGCCCAGACCTATACCCATCAAATACTTCCTCTTATAAGAAATGAAGAAGACCTCAGAGTAGAAATCACAGGAGGTATCAAATACAGGGATCTGATATTCGGCCCTTTACCTGAAGACAGTTACAGAGGCATATGGATACCCGAATGTACCATAGGTATAAGAGAAGCTAAATGTCTTGCAGAAGAAGGGGTAGATTTTATCATATTGAGAGGCGATCAGTCTGCCTATTTTATAAATACGGTAAAGCCTTATAAAATAAAATGGGAAAAAGAAGATGGAGAAAAACTGGAACTTATGGTTTTTTATTATCACCATTTCAGTAAAGAACTCTCTTTTGACAAATGGACTACAGATAATCCACATAATACAATGAACCATATGTTAAAAAACATACCTCATAACAGCATGATACTTCTTGCCCATGACGGTGAACTTGTCCATCACAGATGGGAATACTGTCATGCAGACGTATCGGGATTTTTCAAAGAACTGCCTGTAGAAATATACAGAAGAAAACATCCTTCTGTCATAATGATGACTCCTTCCCGTTATATTCGATTTCTCAGGATGAAAGCCATGCTTGAAGGGAAGGAATTTTCACTTCCAGAGACAGAATTACCTGATTTTCCGACATCATGGTCATGCGGAGGCTATGAAATAAAGTCTTTTACAACACTTAAAGGCATAGACATAGAACAGTTAATGAACAGTTCAGACAGAGATATTATAAGATATTATTCCGAAATGCTTGTAATAAGAAAACTCCAGGGAGGAACAGTTGACCCGGTAGATGATAGTCAGTGGGAATATTTTGTTACGGAGCAAATGGAAAAATTCAAAAATGAAGAAACTTTTCCTCTCAGCAAAAAAAGAAAATATGAAATAAAAAAAGACATGTACAGAGGAGTAAATGTCTGTTATGACATAAGAAGATTTAATAAAATAAAAGCAGGAGGAGCGGGCCGATGGGCTTTCGGCAGTCTTGACTCAGGTAATTCGGATTATCAAACATATCTTCGTGAAGCAGTAATGATAATAGAAGATAAAGTAATGGAACTGTTTAAAGAAAAAGTTAAGCCATGTTTTAAAGATATAGTAAAAGCAAAAGCAGATTTTATGGTCTTCAGACTTGACGAGCTTGAAATTCCCGATGAAAATGAAGAAAAATTCGAATATCTGAGAAGCATCTATCCTTCAATAACAGAAGAACAGGCCTATGTCTATCAATCAAAAGAAGATTTTTTTGAAAAACATCTCATAATGCCTCTCTATGAAACAGAAAAAGATGAAATATGGTCACTGTTCTGCATATGGAACAGGATGAGAAGAGCCTATACATCATGTGCATACTTTTTTGATGATTTTAACAACCATGTGGCAGAAGATGCAGTACTCCGGGCAACAGAAGCAGTATTCCTTATGGAAGAGCATTTTAATATTAAAGTAAGTCATGATTTTTTAGAAAAACTCAAAGCATGTAAAAGCCGGTACAGAAGAGAGAGAAATCAGGGGCCCGATCTGTCTGCAGACCGTGTGGCAAAGATTCATCTGAATATTCTTAAACTTGAAAAATCAATCACCTCCATAGAAAAAATAAGTAAAAACAGTTTCATGGAATATATAAAAAGCGGAAAATATTCCCTTCCCCACCCCGCCTCTGACGTACAGGAATATTACCGTGCCTTTGTAAATGAAGAACTGGCAGGTTTTACAAGCAGAGAAGGCATTGAAGAACTCCTGTCCAAAACATCGAGAGAAGTAGCAAGAACCAGGGAAGCAGTGAAAATTGTAATAGAAAAAAGAGATCTTACAGCAGGCGATATATTAAGCAGGTTCAGAATAGATGTAAATTATGACCAGATCGAACCGGAAAAACCTTATCTTATATCGCCTGTGGATAATGATGTCCTTATATCTGCGGCCATAGA
>JBEHWP010000718.1:0-3611 GCA_040217665.1 Vulcanimicrobiota bacterium | reverse complement strand
ATTTCTCTTTTCTCTATATATTTTCAAGGAATATTTTTGAAAATAAAAAGAAGGTATGGCGGATCTTTTATATAGGACTTATTCCGGGGAAATTAATTTTCCTTGGAGGATTTATGTGGGCTATAGTGAAATTTACAGAATTAAATGCCATATCTTTTCTTGTAAGTATAAATTTTATACTCTTTTTATTTTTATGGGAAAGCTTTATTGTAAACAGACATATATTGAAAGTGTGAGATGATTTTTCAATAAAATCTAAAACTTTCAGGAGGAAATAATTTTGGAACATGAAGTCAGCAATATCATTTTAAGGGTTGGTCATTCCCAGATAGATGTATCTGTTGAAGCTATGACCTTTCTTATTATGATATTTCTTGTATTATGTGCTTTTTTTATTTCGAGTAAACTTGAAAAATTTCCAAAATCAAAAATACAGAATATTTTCGAAATTATAGTGGAATTTTTGAATAATCTTGCCACTGATATGATAGGTCCAAAGGGAAAAGAATATGTTCCTCTCGTGGGAACGATATTTCTTTTTGTTCTTTTTTCCAACTGGCTTGGAGTCATACCGGGAGGCATACTTAAATTATTCTGGATGTTCGGTATACCTTCTATAGAAAAAGAATTTACTCTCTTCGGTGTTAACTGTATGTTTGAGGAAAAATCAGGTCTTATATTTCAGCCTCCTACAGGTAATCTGAATACCCCTCTTGCTCTGGCAGTATCAGCGGTAGTTTACTATAATTACTGCGGTATCAGGGCTTTAGGGTTAAAGAAATATTTATTTCATTATCTCGGTCCTGTTCCGGAGGTTGTGAAAACACTCGTTAACCCTTTGAGTGCAGGGAATATTGTTCTTCTCGTAATTCTTGCTCCCGCTCTTACTGCACTCTTTTTATTTCTGAATATACTGGAACACTTTATAAGAATTTTTTCCCTTACAGTCAGATTGTTCTGTAATATTATGGGAGAACATTCCATACTGGCGGCTTTAATAGCTGTTGTGACAGAACTTCTGGCCACAAAAGGTTCTATAATGTCTCTTATTATTGTGAGTCCTTTGCCTTTAATAGTTATGGGAATAGGATTATTAACCGGGGCAATCCAGGCTTTAATATTTTCTATATTAACTTTTTCTTATATTGCAGCTATGGCAGGTGAACACCACTGAGGAGGTGAATGTTTTCGCTTATGTTGACAGAGGTTTAATCTGCCGGTAAAGATTTATACGGAGAATCGTAACGCGTTATGCGAAGAGATATTCTTACTACTGGTTATGACTGTAAAGTCATGTCAGAAAATTTTAAGGAGGAATTCTTATGGAACAGGGATTATCTACAATTATAGCAGCAGCTCTTATATCAGGAGGTCTTGCCATTGCATTGAGTGCAATGTTTGCTGCTCTCGGACAGGCAAGAGCTATTGCAGCAGGTCTGGAGGCTATAGGACGTAATCCTGAAGCCCAGTCCAAAATACAGCTTACAATGATTATAGGTCTGGCTTTTATTGAATCCCTTGCTCTTTATGCTCTGTTTATTTCTATGAAGCTTGTTTCTTTTATAGAGCCTGTTATGAAAATGCTTGGAAAATAATATTATAAAACAGGTTAGGAGTTGGAATTATGGAGAGTGGTAATGCTCCTGATTTAACCTTACTGGTTCAGATAATTAATTTCTTTATTCTTTTCGGTCTTCTCAGGTGGAAATTATTTCGGCCTTTAATGAATATTTTAGAAGAAAGACAGAATAAGATTAAATCTGATCTTGATAAAGCAGAACAGGCTAAAGAAGAAGCTATTAAGATTAAAAAAGATTATGAAGATAAGTTAAAGGAATCTTTTAAAGAAGCTCAGTCCATAGTTAATGAAGCCACCCAGAAGGGAGAAAAGATTAAAACTGAGCTTATGGAAAAGGGTAGAGAAGAAGTTTTAAAGATGAAACAGGAAGGTCAGAATCAGATAAATTTTGAAAAAGAAAAGGCTATAGGAGAACTCCGTAAGGATGTATCCGGCCTTGCTGTAAACATTGCTTCCAGGTTAATTAAAAAGAACATAGATGAAGCATCTAACAGAGATCTGATAAATGAATTTATTGGAGAACTTAAATCATGAGCGATAGACTCATTGCCAGGCGATATGCAGGGGCACTTTATTCAGTCTGTCTTGAACAGAATATAATAAATCAGGCGGAAAAGGAATTAATTTATTTTACAGATATATTGAATGGAAATGAAGATTTAAAGAAAATACTCCTTTCTCCCCGTATAACTTCTGTTAAAAAAAAGGAAATTCTCTATAATATATTCGGTTCCGGTATGTGTAAGGTAACCTTTGATTTTATATCTTTACTGGTTGATAAAAAAAGAGAAAATCTTTTTTTCTGTATATCGGAAATTTTTTCTCAGATTATTCTGGAAAATAGCAATATTGTAATCGCTTACGTTACGTCAGCGTTTCCTCCCGGTGTTCGGGAACAGAAGGAACTGGAAACTGCCCTTTCGGCCAGAACCGGTAAAAGTGTTAAACTTGAGATTAACATTGACCCTTCTATAATAGGTGGCTTAATAGTCAGAATTGAAGATAAGATTTATGATGGCAGTGTGACCGGTCATTTAAATAGAATAGGACAGGAAATGTCCGGTACATAATTATGTGGGATTTTGGAAAGAAGGTGTTTTTAGTTTGAGTATAAGGCCTGAAGAAATTACGGCAATTTTGAAGGCGCAGATTGCCAATTACCGGACTGACCTTGAAGAGGTAGACGTAGGCACTGTTATTCAGGTAGGAGATAATATTGCCCGTATTCATGGACTTACAGCAGTTCAATCAGGAGAAATGCTGGAGTTTCCAGGTAATATTTACGGTATTGCCCTTAACCTTGAAGAAGATAATGTAGGATGTGTCATACTAAGTGATACAAAAGAAATACAGGAAGGGAATATTGTAAAAAGAACGGGGAAAATTATTCAGGTTCCTGTAGGAGAAGCTCTTAAAGGGAGAGTTGTAAATCCCCTGGGTCAGCCTCTCGATGGTAAAGGGCCTGTATATACGGATAAATTCAGAACCATCGAATATGTGGCCCCGAAGGTTATAGAACGTCAACCTGTGAAACAACCGCTCCAGACAGGCCTGAAGGTAATAGATGCCCTTGTACCTATAGGAAGAGGACAGAGAGAACTTATAATAGGTGACCGTCAGACAGGTAAAACTGCTATTGCGATTGATACTATTATAAATCAAAAGAGAGAAAATGTCATATGTATATATGTTGCAATAGGACAGAAAACGTCCACCGTTGCCCAGGTTGTAGATGTTCTGACCCACCATGGAGCCATGGATTATACAATAGTAGTGGTGGCAAATGCAAAAGATCCTGCTTCTTTGTTGTATATTGCTCCTTTTGCCGGCTGTGCTATGGGAGAGGAATTCAGAGATAACGGTAAAGATGTGCTGATTATATATGATGATCTTACAAAACATGCCCAGGCCTATAGAGAAATATCACTTCTTCTCAGAAGACCGCCGGGAAGAGAAGCCTATCCGGGCGATGTATTTTTCCTTCATTCCAGACTCCTGGAAAGGAGTTCAAAGCTCAGTGAGGAAAAAGGAG
>JBEHWP010000717.1:0-3633 GCA_040217665.1 Vulcanimicrobiota bacterium | reverse complement strand
TTACACTCATTATTATCTCTTTACTTATAATTAAAGGATTCATTGAAAAAAAATTTTCCTTTCACAGAACACCTCTGGATATTCCTTTCCTTATTTTCCTGGCAATATCTATATTTTATACAATAAAAACCGTTTATTTCTATGGAAGTTTCCTGGAATTATGTAAAATACTCAACTATATAGCAGTCTATTATATTACGGTAAATCATATAAGAGACAGAAAAAGAATTAAATTTTTTACCTGGATAATGGTAATTATTGCAACCTGTCTTACTCTCTACGGATTTAAGCTTTACTGGGAAGGTATAAATAAAATGGTAACTCCTTCCTATGTGTGCCATAATCATTATGCAGGTTTTATCGAACTATGCCTTCCTCTGAGTATTGCTCTTATATTTACGGAGGAAAAAGCAATCAGCATAGGAGCCGCAATCATATCCGTCATAAACGGCTTCGGACTTATGTACAGCATGTCCCGCGGCGGATGGATGTCTTTTATCGCTGCATTTATCCTGATGGTAATCCTCTTTATCTGGAAAAAAGCCAATCTCTATTCTGGTGAAAAGGAAAGAAAAGTTTTTATTACAAATCTCATAACATGGGTTTTAATATTAATAGTTTTTTCCATCCCTCTTCTGGTTAAAGAAAGAGCAAAAACTATAGTTCAAATAGAAAAAAACGAAATAGGAAGTGAAGCTCTATCATTTCGAATACCTGTATGGACAAATTCTCTGAAGATGATACAGGATCAGAATTATCTGGGCAGAGGACTCGGCTCTTTCATATATCTTTACGCACCCTATAATAAAGAAATGCCTGATATATTCATGAATGCGGCCCACAGTGATTATCTTCAGATGACAGTAGAAACAGGCCTCGCCGGAGTTCTGTCTTTCCTTTTCATACTGCTCATGTTCTATATTACAGTAATAAAATATCTGAAATATAAAGGTTCCGACCTTTCTGCTTTCACACGGGAACTGGTAAAAAAAGATCAGATTCTTGTAATCGGCTATACAACGGCAATTACATCCCTCTCTCTTCACGGCATCGGAGATTTCAATTTTCAGATACCGGCAAATGTAATATATTTCTTCATGATTACAGGACTTGCCATGTCATTAAAATCTCTCACAGACAAAAAAGACATAATGGAAAAAGAAAATACGTCTTATAGTAAAACAACAATAGCAGTAACAGCATTATCTTCAATCATTCTCTTAACCGCTCTTTTCATAACAGGAAGCCTTCTCGGAGGGGAACTTTATTTAAAAAAAGGCGAAAAATACGAAAAAAATCTGCTCTGGGAAAAAGCTCTGCCCTGCTATGAAACTTCCATCAAATGCAGTCCTTATAACCCCTATTATTATTCAATAGCAGGATATATATCAAGTAAAATGATACTTATAGAAAAAGATAAAAAAGATTTCTGGTTAAAAAAATCCATAGATTACTACCGGAAATCCCTTGCTCTGAATAAAATGGAAAGCTCCACATATTACTATCTGGGAAACCTTTATATTGAACAGGGTCAGGACAGAGAAGTACCGGAACTTTTCGAACACATGATAAAACTGGATCCGTACAATCGCAGGTACCTCCTCACTTATGGCTCCTTCTGTCAGTTAAAAGGAAATAAGTCAAAAGCCATTGAGATTTATGAAAACTATCTTATTTTAAGGCCGGGAGACAGAAGAGTAAAAGCTGCCATTGACCGGCTCAATCAGTAACCACGCATCACAAACCTTGACACAAATCCCGGTATGATATATAGTCATACCAGGGGGGATGATAAAAATGAACAAAGCCAAAATCGCAATTACAATTGATAAAAATATCATTAATGATCTGGACAGACTTATAAAAGTGCATTTTTTTGAAAACCGCAGTAAAGCCATACAGGAAGCAATTGAGGAAAAACTGGAACGTATAAAAAAAAGCCGGTTAATAAGAGAGTGTGAGAAACTTGACCGGGAATTTGAAAAATCACTGGCAGAACAGGGATTATCAGAGGAGGTTGACAGATGGCCGGAATATTAAGAGGAGAAATTCGATGGGCAGATTTGAATCCGATTTGCGGCCATGAGCAGGGAGGGTTCAGGCCTGTGTTAATTTTAAGCCATGATGTTTTCAACGATCGCTCCGGTACGGTCATTGCTATGGCGATTACAAGTCAAAAGCAACATGCGGGATTCCCTCTTACACTGGAACTGGCATCAAAGGATTTTCCTAAACAATCATGGGTAAAAATCAGTCAGATAAGAACACTGGCAGTAGAAAGAATAGGAGATAAAATATGTGATGCCACTCAGGAAGAAATACTTATGGCAATTGAAGGTCTGAATGAAATAATTGGAAATTAAAAAAACATTTACAAAATTTCTAGTATATAGTATAATTTATTTTGGTTTATTGTACACAAAAATAGTTTCAAAACAAAGGAGGTGAAATATGACAAAAAAAATTATTACCTGTCTTCTGGTAATATCACTTATTAACACCCTGTCTCCATTTGGTGCAATCATGCCTGCATATGCGGCAGGAAAAACACTTACTCTGGAGGTAGTACAGGGGCCTGTGGAATACAAACCCGTAAGAAATGTTCCATGGAATGTGGCTACCGGGATTGTGGATCTGGATGTTGATTACAATGTCCATGTTGGGCCGGGCGGTACTGCACTTCTTCATTACCCTGACGGAAGCACTACCAGATTATTTGAAAAAACTATGGCTGAGGTCGCCGGTATAGAAGATGCGGGAGGAACAAGGAATTATAATGTCAGATTTATCGGACAGATTATGAGCAGCCCGAAAGAAGACAAAGAAAAGGGAACTGATTTTTTAAATGATTCCCCTGCCGTGCTGGTACGTTCAAAGGTAGAATATATGGCAGAACTTAAAACCGATATGTCCCTTGATGTAACTGCCACACAGGGAGAGGTACCTGAAGATATCAGTATTAATCCCGGATATAATGTCAGCGGAACGGTACATGAAATATTCCCTCAGGCCCAGATCTTTACCCTTGATATAGATAAGGATAATATAGGAGTAGTTGTACTTCATCCTCATAGTATTATAAAAAACGGATATGAAAAGTACAAAAGTTCAGGAAAAACTGCCGATCTCGGCAAGGTGGAAGACCTTGAAGAAGGAGAAGATGTTATAGTATTTGCTGAAAGTCCCATAACTCTTCAGACTTCCCTGGAGGTAAATACAGAGGCAGGTGCCGGCAGCGCAGGCTCCGTTATGGTCTCCAGTGAGGGCCAGTTCTTTAAAGATGAAGAAATTCAGGAAATTCAAGCAGGAGGAAGTACGATTAAAGCACATATACCGAAAGGGAAACATATTGTATATATCATTACAACTCTTGTAACGAATGACCATCTTCTTCCCGGCGGAATGGGAACACTGAGAGTAGGAAACATGGTTGCTGCAACCCTGGGAAAAACTGCTGTCATTACAGGTGTAATCACAACAGGGACAAGTGTATCAACTGTACTTATTCCCATAGGTCTGACAGGAATTATTATTCCATTATTAGTAGGAGACAGCACTACAACTACAGGGGGAAGGACTCCCGGTTCTCCTACAACACCGATATAAATCGTGACGCGTGACGCGTGACGCGTG
>JBEHWP010000716.1:0-3636 GCA_040217665.1 Vulcanimicrobiota bacterium | reverse complement strand
TAAAGAAATGCTTTCTAAAGAGGAAGATTTTAAAAATTATTTTCTTTTTAAATCCCATATGCCTGAAAATAAAAGTTTTCTCACTCTGAGCAGAAAAGACAGGAAAGGAAGCAAAAGTGATGTAGTTGTAGTAACCCCTTATGGAGGCATGGCACTTCAGGGATATATTTACAGACAGAGACAGGATAACTGGGAGATTAATTTTATACTTAAATTGGATAAATTTTTTGAAGAAGCACTCAGAGAATATGAATTTATTCCTCCAGAAATTTATAATATTACTGTAGATAAAGAAAAAGAGTTAGAGAGAGCTATTATGAATAAAAGGAAGGAAAAAAATCCTCTGCCATGCCCTTTACCTCTTCCGAGAAAAGTTCTTGCCCTTTATAAAAGCAGTGAAGTTATAGATTTTGAAACATCATCTGCCTGTGACTGCTGTGATATTATTTTAAATCATCTCGGCCTTGTCTGTGATTATGTAGATATTGAATCAGACAGGCCTGATGATGAAACTATGAAGGATTATATGGCGATTATGACCTGGTTTACAGATACAGATATGAAAGGTGCAGATAATTATAATTTATGGCTTTTAAAACAGATAAATAACGGTAAGAAAATAATTATTCTGGATAATTACGGAGCTTTTTATGATAAGGAAAGTCTGAAATTTTCGTCACATGTAAAAGAGGTTTTTTCAAGACTGGGCCTGGAATGTGATGAAAATTATTTTTATATATTAGAAAGTTTAAAAGATCTGAAAAACAGTCTTGTAACTCACAGAATTAATGAAATGAATGTAAGCGCCTATGGCTACAGCGGGAATATCTTTAACAGAGGCCGTCCTGATGTGTATAAAGCCTTTTATCATCCAGGGAAAATAGTTTATATAAAAGATAGTTTATTTGGTTTTGAAAGTCCTTTAAATATAGACGATAGCGCCACTATAAATCCTCTGAGATCTGTTAAAGAGGAAAATAAGATTCTTCTTAATATTTATAATTCTGAAAATGGAAATATTTCCCCTGTAGTTACAGGCCCCTGGGGAGGTATAATATCCGGTGATTTCTTCTACAGTCAAAACACTCAGGCTTCCCCTGAAAACTATGGAGAATTACTTAATCTGAAATATGATGCACGGGCAATTCTGGACCAGGAAAGCGGCAGGTGGGTTATAAATCCTTTTGACTTTTTCCAGGATGCTCTGGACTTAAAAGAAATGCCGAAGCTTGATTATACCACATTGAACGGTCAGAGGATTTTTTACAGTCATGTTGATGCTGACGGCCTTATGAATGTATCTTATGATGAACCTGGAATATATGCAGGTGAAATAGTTACAGAACATATTTTTGAAAAATATAATCTACCTGTAAGTTCTTCTGTTATTACAGATGAAATTGTAAAAAATGGTGTAAAGTATTATAATCCTGCTATGGACATGGCCCGTCATATCTTTGCCCTTGATAATATTGAAGTAGCCAGTCATACCCATAGCCATCCATTTAATTTAGTCAGTGGAGATGTAAAGATAGATATGTCAGGAGATACAGGCAATTATAAAATAAGCTATGAGAAAGCTTCCCCTGAGACAGAAATTCTCTATTCTACCTCTTTAATCAATCAGAACCTGGTGCCTGAGGGAAAGGTAAATGAAATCATCTTCTGGCCCGGTATGTGCAACCCTTCAGAAGAATTCCTTTTAGAAACGGAAAAACTGGGTCTGGCCAATATAAATGGAGGAGATCCTATTTATGATAAAGAGTATGATTCATACAGCAGTTTATGTCCTGTCCTTATAAAACAGGGTAAGGGACTGCAGGTTCATACTTCTGGCAGTAATGATTATATATATACAAAATCCTGGACAGGAAATTATAATGGTATGATAAAATTACTGGATCATATAGAACGTACAGATAAACCTGTAAGGATAAGTCCTGTAAATATTTATTATCATTTCTACAGCGGTATATATAAGGAAAGTCTGGAAGCTCTCCAGAAACTTTATGAATACTGTCTTTCAAAAGATATGGCCCTTCTTTTTGCAAGCCAGTACTCCCGTATTATAAAAGATTTTTATTATGCCACTACAGGTAGAACAGGTGATGGAGGTTTTATTATCAGGAACATGGGTTATTTAAGAACTGTGAGATTTGATAATACCTCTCTCTATCCTGATCTGGAACTATCAGAACATATTCTTGGATTTAATTATTACAATAATTCTCTTTATATATTTTTAGATGAAAGAGAAGAGCATAAGATTTATCTTACAGATAAGTGTCAGAGTAAGGTTTATCTGAAATCTGCGTCTCACTATATTGCCCTATGGGAGTCAGACGGAAATGGAATAAGGGCAGTAATTCAGGATGGCATAGGGCCCGGTTATATGGAGATTGCCAATTTAAAAGAATTCACTCTTTATAAAGTTAAACTTGGAGATTTTGAGCAGGACGTAAAGACTGACAGGGAAGGTTTACTTGCTTTTAGATATGAACTAAAAGGTAGACCAAAGACATATATTCTGGAGGCAGGTATAAAAAAATGATTATAATAATACTTCTTATAATATGTTTAAATATTAATCTTCTCTGTGCCGGAGAAAATACCACTCCTGATACAGTTATACCGGAACATGAGATAAATAAGACTGAAGATTTTCTTTATGATGCGTCTTTACTCAGAGCACAGAAGCATTATGACGGGGCTATAGGCGTATATCAGCAATTGCTCAAAGAAGAACCTGGAAACACAGAGGTTTTACTGGCCTTTGCCGATATGATGATAGAAATGAGAAATTATTCCTATGCAGTGTTATTATATAAAAGATATCTGGACATAAAACCTGAAGATGTGCAGATAAGAAAACTGGTTATAGACATTTATAATGCTACAGGTTCCTATGCATATGCCATAGAGGAATGTCTGAATTTTTTAAAAACCAGTCCTGATAATAAAGAAATAATAAATAAATTACTGAATATTTACAAAAATAATAAATCATTTAAAGAAGAAATGTCACTTACAGAAAAGCTTTTGGAACTTGAACCTGATAATAATGATAATTTACTGCACCTTCTGGATTTGTATATTATTACAGGAGACTATAAAAAAGCATATAACATAATGGAAAGACAGGATATAAGGGAAAAATTTCCTCCGGAAAAAATAGCCTTTATATATTTGAATACATATAAATATAAAGAAGCTATAGAGTTATATGAACAGATATACAGAGAAAATCCGACAGAAGAAAATGAAAATTCTTTAAATCAGGCCAGACTTTCAGAGCTTAATTATACCATTTCAAGGACTCCTTATTTTTATTCCAGTTATTACAATCAATTAAAGAAAATCTCTTCAGACAGAAATTATGGCAGAGAAATTTTAAATATCCTTCAGGATGACATATCAGGTATATATACAGGCGGTGAGTACAGCCAGGGAAGCATTAATAATCAGGATTACACAAATTATTACGCAGGTGTTTTCTACCCTCTTATGACTACAGGAACAGAATTTCTTGTTTCAAGTAACAGATATAAAATCAAAAGTGATGCCTATACAGGCATATATAATAAAGGTGAAATTGAAGTTACACAGCATATTACAGAGAATTTTTCTGCAGGAGGA
>JBEHWP010000715.1:0-3649 GCA_040217665.1 Vulcanimicrobiota bacterium | reverse complement strand
GCATATGTTTCTTCTACCATAAAAAACCTCCTCATTCTGAAAAAAATTACAATAATTATATTTTATCATAATTTTACTGTTTTTCAATAAGATTTCTTTTAATGATCGGGTTAATGTAGCTAATCTCACTGTTTATTTTTTAAAAAAAGTTTATAATTATAACATATTACAGTATAGATTCCTTTTAAAAGTCCTTTTATCAGTTAAATTTTCAGTGTCACGGTAAAGAGCATTTAGCTATGAATTATCAGTAACAGATTTGCAGTTTATCAATATTAATGTTATTATTAATTTTCTGATGGTTTATGAGCTATATTTTAAGAATAAGAGGGGTAAAATTATGAGTGGTTCCGGCAGTGATGTGAAAAATAACATGGAAGAAAAAAACTACGAAGAAAATTCAACGGAGAAAAGTTTGACTTTACCTTTAAATACTACTCTTCTTGACAAATATAATATAATGGGTCTTGTAGCCGTAACAGACCTTGGTGCCGTTTATCTGGTAGAAGATAAAACGTCACATGAAATTTATGCTATGAAGGAACTCAGACCTTCCCGTGCCAGTTCTGATGAAGACAGAGACTATGCAGTGGATAAATTTATAAAAGAAGCCAAACTGCTGCAAAACCTTAATTTTACCAGTGTTCCGAAAATACAGAAATATTTTTCTTTTGAAGGCAATCACTATATTATAATGGAGTTTATAGAGGGACTGGATCTGGAAGGTATGGTAAAATCAACAGGTACGCCCGGTCTTCCTCAGGAAATTGTAATAGACTGGGGAATTGAGATATGTGAGGTTCTGTCATGTCTTCATAATTATAATCCTCCTATAATCTATAGAGATATGAAACCTGCAAATATTATGATACGAAATATTGACAGGAGTGTTGTTTTAATAGACTTCGGTATTGCCTTCCCCATGTATGAAGAACTGAAAGGTTTTGCCCGTACACAGATAGGTACCATGGGATATATGGCACCGGAACAGTTCCACGGCAAAGTTTCTCCATCGAGCGATATATTCTCTCTCGGAGGCACACTGTATTTTGCTCTCACTGCCCAGATACAGCAGGTTTTCAATTATATACCTATGAAAACTTTTGTTCCCGACATTTCCGATGATCTTGACAGAATAATAGGCCGTACACTTAAAATCAGACCTGAAGATAGATTTGCTTCTGCAGCAGATATGAAAAAAGCTCTTCAGGATTTAAAAATCAGTTTGAAAGAAGGTAAAGCAAAGCAGGAAGATGAAATAAAAAAAGCCCTCTCTGAGATGAAAAAACCTGATAATCTGATTTTTTCTGTAAATAAAATAAATAAATCTGATTTCAAAGCAGAAGAATTCAAGAAGACAGAAGATGTGGAAAAGAAAATAGAAATCATAGAAGAGATAGAAAAATTATCTGATAGTGAAGCTACGGGAGTTCTTATTGATATTTTGATGAGCAGTAAAATCGCCATATGTCGTAAAACCGCCGTTGTTTCCCTGGGAAAAAGAAAAGATCCTCTCTGTATTGAGGCTCTCGTGAAGAAGACAAAAGATAAAGATAGAGATGTCCGTCTTGCATCCATAGAAACTCTCGGCAATTTCAAAACTGCAGAATCTCTGAAATGTCTTGAAGAATACCTTAAACATAAAGATAAAATTATAAAAAAATCTGCTATTACCGCTCTTGAGTATATGGGAGATAAAAAAGCTCTCAATGCTTTAATAAAAGCAAGAAAAAGAGAAGGTCTTTTCAGTATAGAAATGAAAAGACTTATGGATAAAGCTATAGAGAAAATAGACGCATCCCTTGAAGGAAAGGGGAAAAAGAAAAAATCCAGAAAGCCGGGATTATTTGAATTAATAAAGAGATTTTTATTCAGAAAATAATTTGTTCGTGACGGGTGACGCGTTACGCGTCACGGGTGGCTGAATAATTTAAATTATATAAAGGGTTATCAGTCATGTTGAAAAAATCCTTTCTGTTTATTCTTCTTATCATTACTTCTCTCTCTGTTACTTACAGTCAGGATGACGGTCTTTATGTATTCGTTACACTCTGGGGCAGTGAAGGTAAAAGACCGGGACAGTTCCGACTTCCTCAGGGCATAACAATAGATAGTTCTGAAAATGTTTATGTCTCAGATACATGGAACAATCGTATTCAAAAATTTGATTCGTCAGGTAAATTCCTAAATGAGTGGGGCGTAACAGGTTCCGGTGACGGGCAGTTTAAGAAACCATGCGGGCTTGCCATGGATAAAGAAGGCTTTCTTTATGTGGCAGACAGAGATAATTACCGTATACAGAAATTTACCTCCTCCGGTGCATTTGTAACAAAATGGGGCTCCTTTGGCAGAAAGAACGGGCAGTTTGATTTCCCATACTGTCTTTCCGTAGATAGTGAAGGATATGTTTATGTTGTAAATACCTATAACAATGATTCCATTCAGAAATTTAGTTCTTCCGGTATTTTTACTGCAAGAATAGGCTCACGCGGCACAGGTGACGGTCAGTTTACAGGCTCCTTCGGTATTACCCTGGACAGTAAAGGATATATTTATATAGTGGAAAAAGATAATCACAGGGTACAGAAACTGGATAAAGACGGAAAATTTGTAACTAAATGGGGTTCTTACGGTTCAGATGACGGTCAGTTTATATCACCGAGAGGCATTGCTGCAGATAAATCGGGAAATATTTATGTTCTGGATAATGGTAATTACAGGATAGAAAAATTCACAGATGAAGGGAAATTTATAGGTAAATGGGGGAAAATAGGGAGCGGGCACGGTGAATTTCAATCGGGCATGACAGCTATTTCTGTTTTTTTAGACAAGTCTGTTTATATACTGGAATATGAGAATGAAAGGGTTCAAAAATTTACTCCAAGGAAATAACTTGGATGTTCAGGATCGTTCTGATTACAGCGATAATTAATAGTTCCTTCATAGATACAGGTAAAAATGATTTTAATTTAACAAACTTTTAACATTATCATCTTGTATCTATCTTTTATATGTGTTAACTTATAATCATAGTGTTGCTATTTATTTGTTGTAAATTTAATAAAAGAGGGATGAAATATGGAAATAGGTAATAAGAGAGAAATTTATGAAGGTATGAATCTTGGTAAATTCAGCGGAGAAAGAGAAAAAATATTAAAAGAAGTAAAACTTGATCCTGATAAGATGGACGGGTTTATGAAGGCATCTCCCGGGGAAGATGAAAGTATAAAGGTAGTTCTCGACCTTGGAAAGCTTAAAAAGAAATTCAGTAAAATGTCAGGTAAATCTGAGGAGCTAGCGGGCGGAGGAGAAAAGAAAGAGATTACTCTGAATACCGGTCTTGCCAGAAAAGCTATAGACAGATTATTAAAAAAGCATGATTCCAGCCTTGAAATGAATGATTATATGATTCCTGCCAATAAGGGCCATGTAAAACATATGTGCCTTACCTTCGGCAGACTCGGCGATATGGAGTCTAATTATATGGAAGCCATGAAAACCTTTATAGCTAAGAGCGTGTCTTAAAATAATTTCAAATTAAAAAGGAAAAAAAGAATAAATAGTAAATAATTATCGTATAAGAAAAATAGAAAAAAGGAAAAAAAGGAATTTGAAAATGGGAAGAAAGAATTATCCAATCGATTTAACC
>JBEHWP010000714.1:0-3650 GCA_040217665.1 Vulcanimicrobiota bacterium | reverse complement strand
TTCTTCTTCCATTTTTTTTCTAAGAACGATTTCATCTTCTCTTTCTTTAATCTTCTTTTCTAGTTCCCTGGAGTGTTTTCTTAATAACTCTTCTTTTTCCCTGTAGTAATCTATTTTTCTTTTTAATTCTTCCGGGGTTATTTTAAATTCTGAAATAGTTTCTGCATAAAGTTCTGTAAGTTTTTTTGCTTCATCCTTGGTGAAAAGTTCTACTTTTTTCATTGTCATATGAGCAGACGGGGAACCTATTATGCCTGCTATTTTTTTTTCAAATTCCGAATATATGTCGGCCAGATTTTCCAGGGAAATTTTTTCTTTTCCTGTCAGGCCGAATTCACTGAATACTGTTTCGATTATTTCCCTTGCCTGGCTTTTTGAAAAATACTGGCTTAACAGTTCGTTCAGTATATTTATTTTATCTTCCAGTTTAATCATGGTCTGGTTTCCCGTAAATATCTTTTCACCGGCGCTAGGATTTAAAATATTTACAAACTGTATCGCTTCTTTATATTCTTCTTCACTCTGTTTGAAATACAGGGAAGATAAGACATAGAGGTTTATGTTGAAAAATAATGACCAGAAAACACTGTGACTCAGTGGATCGAGAACTGTCAACCCTAATAATTGTTCCGGTTTAAAGAGTCCTATCCCGTATGGCCCTTCTTTTAGAATAGTTTCGGATAGCCATCCGCTTTTAATAAAAGACGGTAACAGTAATGTGTAAAACCAGATGATAAAACCTGACATAAGACCCAGCAAAGCACCGGTTTTATTGCCTTTATGCCATAAAATACCGCCAATAATGGAA
Organism: Vulcanimicrobiota bacterium; assembly: GCA_040217665.1. GTDB lineage: Bacteria > Vulcanimicrobiota > SpSt-956 > SpSt-956 > JAKJGF01 > CALARM01. The sequence goes on along the minus strand of JBEHWP010000714.1, from coordinate 2,842 downwards.
GGAGCAAATTGAATTATTGCTGCAAATGATATTGTTCCTATATTAACCAGCATGTAGGAATTGCCGATTTTTCGTTCGAACCAGTATCCGAGCAGTATAACCATAGCTACTGCTACCCACCGGCATTTTAAAATGTGTCTCTTCAAGAAAGTAAGCTTTTTAATATATTCGGTTATTGGCAGGATAAGATGGTTAATAATCATTGTTGATAGAGTCATTGAAGAGATTATTATCATGCTGGTACCGGCAGAAAAACCACCGAGAAAAACAAGTAATGAAATCCATCTGTGTCCGTATGAAACAGGCAGTGAAAGTAGAAAAGTGTCTGCCTGTTGAACTGAATAGCCTTTTAGTAACCCTGCCAGGGCAACAGGTAAAACAAATATGTTAATCAGGAACATATATAGAGGGAAGAGCCACATGGCTGTTCTTATGTGGTTTTCACTGAAATTTTCGACTACTGCCACATGAAACTGCCTTGGAAGAAATATGCAGGCAGACATGGACAGGATTATATAGGTCATCCATGTAATATAATAATCATTTCCCGGAGGAACTAAAAGTTGTTTTTCTGTAGCCCGGTTGAAAATATCTCCGAAGCCGTTATAAATAAAATATGTTATAAAAACACCTGCAATTACGAATGCGGCCAGCTTAACTATTGCTTCTATAGCTATTACAAATATTATCCCCGGATGTCGTTCTGCAGGAGATAGACGTCTTACACCGAAGAGATTGGTAAGGATGATTAAAATTATCACAATAATAAACCCCGTATAATTATGTATCCATGAAATTTCATGATTAACGGTGGCAGTAATAACATCAAGTGTAGATATTAGAGATTTTAACTGAAGGGCTATATAAGGTGCAATACCTATAAGGGCAATGCATGTTACAGTTGCTGCAAGTAACTGGGATTTTCCGTATCTGGCCGATATAAAGTCTGCAATACTGGTAATTTTCCACTTTCTTTTTATTCTGATTAATTTTCTTAAAAATGTCCATCCCAGAACAAAGGTTATTGTAGGTCCCAGAAAAATTGTCACAAATAGCAGACCCGAAGTGGCAGTTTTGCCAATACTTCCGTAGTAGGCCCAGGTCGTGCAATAAACAGTCAGGGAAAGAGAATATATTATGGCGTTGTTAACGATAGTACTCTTTGCATGGAATTTTTTTTCTACCCACATGGCCGTAAAAAACAAAAGACCTGAATATGCAATTAAGATTATAATTATAGTCAGGGAATTAAACATTTTTTTATTCCTTTTTCTAATCTTCAGTCTTTTCTGAATTATTACAGGGTAAATCATTTTTTTTCATAATAAAAAGCAATATAATGATTGATAACCATACAATAAAAATATATATATAATTATTCAGGGGATTTTCTGTTATACTTGTGAAAGGCCAGTTGAAAAGAAGAAAAGCAAGGATAAATAAAAAAATAGAGAAATCATTTTTCCTTACCAATTTTTTCAGCAGAGCGGGCTATCTGTCTGTAAAATGCCCTGCCTGCTAACACCTCCCTTTTTATAGAATTGTAATGTTTTATAATGGATTTACCCTGTTGTTTCTTTAATTAATAACTTACCACAGAATTTCCCATCTGTAAAGAAATCTATTGTATTTATTGAGTCGTGAAGAGTGAATGGTAAAAGGAGACTGAAGAGAATCTGATTTAATACGAGGCCCGGTATTTTATTCACTGAATTTTTAAAATAAAACATTATTACGTAAGGGTTTAAGCATATATAACGTCAGATTAAAGGAAGTAAGTTTTAGTTTATCCTGAAGAAATGTTTTATCTGATAAAGGAGACTGTGCTTCTTATATCCGAGTTTTGCCGTGTTAAACTCATCGAGTCTTTTCGTAAGACGAGATGTTCTATCGTTCGGGTATTTTAACCGACCGTATATTAACAATATTACGACAAGTATTACGATAGCTATGAATCCGTCCTGAAACATATCAGTCACCTCCTTTATAGAAATTTCTTAAACCATACAATAAATAGCCCTGCTATAAGCCCGAGTAATATCATTGCATAACCATGTTTCTTTTTTCTTTTTACTATATATCTGTGTCCTGTAAATATCATATAAAGAGAAATAATTACCAGAACCCAGCATATTAAAATTCCATCAATATTTCCACTCTTCATGTTGCGAAGAGTCCATATAAACATCTTTAATTACAGCTCCCTGAAGAGGAATATTATTATATGTTAAAACTGTTAAAAGTCTCTCTCTTTCCTCTTAATTATAACATAAAATTTTTTTTTAACCTATATTTTTGAAGGATTTATTTATATTTTGTTTAATATTATTTAATATTTTAAAGGAATTTGTCGATGTCCGATGTCGATAATTTTATCTGTGATTTTTTGGGGAACGTTTTGAGTATATATCTTCTATTATACTTTTTTATTTTTTCATGATTTCCCTGTTTTTACTGGTTTTATAGTTAAATAGGTTTTGGGTTTTAATCTTTCTAACCCAACACCTGGCACTTAAAACCTGAAAATTGAATAATTATTTTTTATAGTTTTTAAAATTTGTAAAACTATAGTTTTTTAACCTTCAGGAGATATGGCCTCATAACATAAGGAGTAATATAACTTGGCAGATAGTGAGAACATTGTTCTTGATATAAGAAATCTATCTAAAAATTATGGAGATGTTAAAGCAGTAAAAGATGTTTCCTTTCAAGTAAAGAGAGGAGAGATTTTCGGACTTTTAGGCCCTGATGGAGCAGGAAAAAGTTCTACTATGAACCTTTTTATGGGATTATTAAAACCTGATAAGGGGAGTATAACCTTTCTGGATAAAAATATTTTAAA
>JBEHWP010000713.1:0-3656 GCA_040217665.1 Vulcanimicrobiota bacterium | reverse complement strand
TAAAAGAAAAACTCTGTCAGTGAAAAATGAAAAGTGAAAAGTGAATAAAAAAGTTCACTGATTTACTTTTCACTTTTCACTACTCACTTTTCACTAATAATGTTCAAGTAAATACTTCAACTCTGCCTCTGTGCTTACCCTGTCAGATACTACAACTTCTCCTGCGTCTTCATACCCGAAACCGGATATATTCCCTTTTCCGTCACGCTGTATTATTTCTTTTCTGAAGATTTTATATTTTCTTATATTTACGCCTTTGCCCTGTAGAATTTTCTTTGCGTCAGTAAAAGGAGCACCTTCTGCATGATAAAATATACTTCCGTCTTCAGAGAGAATCTTGTAATCAAATTGATCCAGCAACTGACCTACTCTTTCAAAATCATTTCTGGGAGGTTTACCTATTTCTATATTGTAAAAAGACAGAAGATCATCAATTGTATCCATTTTTGTCCAGTGAGTCATATCATAGGTGGCACCGTCTTCGGCTTCTATTTTATGCCTTTCCGTTATATAGAAACCTTTACCGGATTGTAAACTTTCTATAGCTTCTTTTACTGTTATAACAGGATGAACCTTTTCTTCCAGAATTACTTCTTTATGGACGGCATTGGGGGAAGTAATATAAGAAGCAGCCATGCCTCCTACAAGAGTGCCGATAACTGTACCCAGTATTGCTCCTTCTTTCCCCAGAAACACTCCTGACAGTCTTCCTACAATCAGAGCACCTATGCCTGCACCAAGTATGGTTTCGCCGAGTCTTTTATTGACAGGCATGGGAGGCTCTATTTCTCTTGATATAGTTATCTCTTCCCCTCTGAATTCAAAGATATTTAAATGCCTGTCTTCACTTTTATCGATTACATTAAGTTCTACAAGTATTTCTTCCACCTGTTTCAATGTTTCTTCACTCATGTATTCGGTACTGTCTGTCATTTTACATCGCCCCTTAATAAAAAATTATTCTTTTCAGAAACCGGTTTATATTTTATTATAAATTTCTTTATTAACAATATCAGGAGGTATTTTGCCATCTAAAGCTGTTAATAAATTTTTTACTGCCATTACTGCCATTCTGGTTCTTGTTTCAACTGTAGCGCTTCCTATATGAGGAAGGAGTATAACATTTTCAAGTTCTGTAAGTTCTTCTGTAATGGCCGGTTCTTTTTCATATACATCAAGGCCTGCACCGCTTATTTCACCGCTTTTAAGGGCTTTTACGAGAGCCTTTTCATCCACTACTTCTCCTCTTGATGTATTGAGCAAATAAGAAGTTCTTTTCATTATACAGAATTCTTTACTTCCAATCAAGTGTTTTGTTTCAGAATTAAGAGGTACGTGAAGGGTAATAAAATCGGATTCTCTTAAAAGTTCTTCAAAAGATACATAAGTCATATTTAATTTTTTTTCTTCGTCAATCATTTTTTTTCTGCTGTGATAAAGAATCTTCATGTTAAATCCCTGAGCTCTCGCTGCTACAGCCTGGCCAATTCTTCCCATCCCTATAATACCCAGCGTTTTGCCATATATATCAGAGCCGAGCATAAACATGGGGCCCCATCCTTTGAATTTTTTCTCTCTGCACAGTTTATCCCCTTCTACTATTCTTCTCGGCACAGAAAGTATCAGTGACCACGTTAAATCTGCCGTACTGTCGGTTAATACGTCAGGTGTATTTGTAACAGGGATATTTCTCTCACTGGCAGTTTTTATGTCTATATTATTATAGCCTGCCGCATAATTTGCTATTGCCCTGAGACCGGGATTGGAACATATTACCTCCGAGTCTATTTTATCCGTAAGGAGACAGAGAAGACCGTCTTTGTCTTTAAGACCTTTTATTATCTCTTCTTTCGTTAAAATTCTGTCATAAGGGTTTATCTCTACATGACATGTTTCTTTTAATAAAGCCATACCTTCTTCAGGCAGTTTTCTCGTTACAAATACTCTGTGTTTCATAATAATCCTCCTTGTATAATCGTGACGCGTAATGCGTAATGCTTAATGCGTAATTCGTATTTAATTCCGGGCGTTTAATTAAACGCCCCTGCTCACGACTCACTCATACAGAATCTTTATATATTTTTCGAAAAAATCCTTTTGTTTTATATAAAATTTTTCTCTTGCTATTGTAAAAGTAAATTAGTATAATAACAGGTATCAATATATAACGGACGGTGTGATTATGATCAGAAATGACAGGGAATACAATCAGATTAGATTGTTCATAAGATATGTTGTCGGAAGAAAAAGCCCTCAGAAGCTTATTTCTTATATAAGAGATCAGCTCCTGTTTCATGATAAAATGGATCTTTCTTATACTCCTGATGGCATAACTCTCAGAGTTTCTTTGAAGGGTAAAGATAATTTTGTTCCTCTCGGTGAAATACAGGACCCGACCTGTATAGTCTACCTTTCTATTATTGGAGCCACAATGTTTGCTTCTTCTCATTCTAGCTATGTTAAAAGAATTGATCTTGTCAGACATTTGAGATTAAAAGATGAAAACGAGAAAAATGTCATCAAGCCAGAACTGCAGGTCATAATTCCGAATATGGCTCCTTATATCAAAAGATTAAATGAAAGACTGGGCTATAAGGCTATACGCAATAAAAAGATTGGCCGTGAAGCAGGTTACTTCTTTGAAACAGAAAATTTCAGAGGGAAACAGCTTGTACCATATCATATGGATAAAAGAAAATTTACCTGTACCTGGTCTAAAGGCAATAAAGTTCTTTTTTTCACTCATCCCGATTGTGACTGGGAGATTGTAAATTATTTAAAGACTAAAAATATATGGTCTGTTCCCGTATATTATAAAAAAGAGCTGAAAAATTTTGCCGGTAAATTTAACCCGAAATTAATCATCTTTGACGGAGAGAAAAGAGGAGATGAACTGGATTTATTCGGAATGCCACCTGTAGAAGATAATAAAATACCTTTTATGAATTTTTTCATGAGAGATGATGGTACTGTAGAAATATGGAATGAAGAAGAAAAAAATTATTATAAGGATATAGAAGAATTTTCCGAATATCTGTCTCATTATCTGAGTAAGATAAAGCAGGTAGAGGAAGAAGAAGAGGAAGAAGATGAACAGGAAGAATGGGAAGAAGAATTTGAACTTCTTGAATTGACATAATTAGCAAAAATATTTATACTCTTATTTCAGGGTTCATAAGAATAAATACTGATAAAGTTAAATATGCTCACTGTTAATTACTGTTTCCGGGAGCCAGGTCAGGAAGATTAAACCCGGAATATGAACTCCAAAACCCGACTGGAGAGATAATCATGGAAAGATTTTTTACCGGCCAATCAGATGAAGAAAAATGGACTGTTGAAAGAGACAAAATGGTTTCTACACAGATAGAAGCAAGAGGTGTAAGAGATCTGAGAGTTCTTCAGGCTATGAGGGATGTTAAAAGACATATATTTGTGCCTGATGATATGAAAACCAGAGCTTATACTGACAACCCTTTACCTGTAGGATACGGTCAGACTATTTCTCAACCGTATATTGTTGCCTTTATGACAGAAGCCCTGGAAACAAAAGAAGAACATAATATTCTGGAAATAGGCACAGGCTGCGGTTATCAATCTGCTGTAATTGCTTCTATTGTTAAAGGAGTCTATACGGTAGAAATAGTAGAAGAGCT
>JBEHWP010000712.1:0-3659 GCA_040217665.1 Vulcanimicrobiota bacterium | reverse complement strand
AGAAAATAAATCTATTTCTATACTAGAAGTCTTTTCTTTAAAGATTTTGAAAGCAAATACCAGGTAAACCCAGGGTTTTTTATGGAATACTACAATCCATCTTTCTTCTCTAAATATTGATAGTGTAATCTCCAGAGCTTTTTTTATTTGTCTGGGACATACAATTACATCTAAATCACGTCCCAAAGAAGATGGATATTGTTCTATTCCATGAGCTACAGCATAATTTATTTCTGCTTTATTCCATTCATTAGCAATTTTTTCAGCAATCTGTATATTATATTTCATAAATAAAATTAACAATTAAGTGTCGATGTGAAAAATAAATTGTAAAAATCTAAGAAAATTATAAAGATTTTAATAAAAATAATACATTTATTTTACTATCTACAAATACCTAACCTCGTTCATTATTATTCATTATTCTTAACTCAAAATTTCTTTATAAATTTTGGCCATTTTACTGACAATTACTGACCATGTAAAATTTTTCTTTATTAATAAATAACTATTTTCCCCTATTACATTAAACTCATTAGTAGAAGTGTTTAAAACCTTTAGTAACCCTTCTGCTATAGCTTCTGGTGTACCCTGTACAACCCATCCAGCATTATATTTCTCTACATAACCAGCCAAATTTGTTTCAGGAGTTACCAATACTGGCTTCCCTAAAGCAAGGGCCTCTAAAACTGAAAAAGGCATACCTTCCCACCGTGAAGTATGTATGAAAATTTGCGCCTGTTGCAAGAGTGTTATTTTATCCTGCCCGAATAGAGGACCTTCAAATTTTACACTATCAGATATTCCTAAATTATGTGCAAGGATTTTAAGTTTAGCAAGATCATCACGAAAATCCGGACCGGCAATGATAAGTAATGGTAATTTTTTTTTAAAGTTTTTTGCTAGAATAGCGTATCCTTTTAATAATAGATCGATGCCTTTATGTTGAATAGCTAAACGACCAAGATAGACCCAGGTTAATCGTTCTTGACATTTGACCTTTGGTAATAATAAAAACTCATCATCTATACCATTAGGTATACATCTAATCTTGGTAGTTTTTATAATATTTTGAATATATGGGATTTCAAGGTCACTAACAGCATGTATTAATCTTGCATTACTTAAATATTTTTTTTCTAGTAATTTTATCCATATTGTTTTTAGTAATCTGTTACGTCCTTGTAAAACCTGTGGATTATAGCCACTGTGTGGTGTTATTATATATGGAAGTCCACTTACTTGAGAAACTTTAATATTATCTATTCGAAACACTGAATGTAAATGTAATAAATCAACTTTTTTTTGACGTTCTCTTAAAAATTTTTGGGTTGACTTAGGGAAGGTAAATAAATTTAGTATCTGAGAAGAAAAATAAGGTAAATCGAAAATTTGAATACCATCAATCTTTCGATCTTTAATTTCATTTACTTTTGAAGTAAAGTGCCATAGTTCCACATTAATTCCTTCAGTATAAAGATATTTAACTAAGCCTGCAATAGTTTTGTTTACACCATTAGCACTTTCCGGCTTGTAATTTCCTATATGTATAACCTTCATATTGCTCAACTAATCCTTTATAAGTTATTATTTAGTAATAAATATATGGTTTTTAACAATATAACTTTAGATTTATAAGCCCACCATAGTAACCGATAACTAATTTCTTCAATTAGACTTCCTCCAAATACATCATTTCCCCAATGATGTCCGTAAAAACGTTTAATGGCATAGCCTTCAGCTAGTTGCTGAGCTCGTATAAATAATTTATTAATACCTTCTAACTTGTTATATTTCATAGATTGATTTACTCCGTGTAATCTGAAGCAAGCTAAAGATTTATTTATAAATATGAAGTTTTTGCCAAGCGAAGCAAGACGAATAAACCATTCCCAATCCATAACATATTTAAATTTTGTATTTATGAAATGCCCTTCATCAATAATAGAGCGTCTAAAAAATAATGCAGTTGAACCTATATATGGGCCGTAATAGATTAGAATTTTATAATTAAAAGGAATAGACTGAAATTTTTTTAAGATTTTTTTATTTTTATCTACAAAGTTCCAGTTGCCATAAATAATATCAATATTTGAATTCTTATTTAGATTAGTTGCTATTTTACCAAATATTTCTGGTAAATAATAATCATCTGCATTAAGCCATCCAATTATATCTCCTGTTGCCTTCTTAAAGCCTTTATTTATAGCATCACTCTGACCTTTATCAGGTTCAGATAGCCATACTAGGTGAGGATATTTTTTCAATATCTCTATTGTATTGTCAGTGGAACAATTATCAATTATTATATGCTCAAAATTAGGATAATTCTGCTCAATAATACTTTTTATCGCATCTTCAATAAATCTTCCCTGATTATACGATGGTGTCACTATAGAAATTTTAGGGTATTTATTAGACATAAGATTTTACAAAATTTGACTTGCTATAATTTCCCTTGTGAAGTTTTATAAATATATACTAGTTGTTTTAAATTCTCTGTTAATTTATATTTTCCTTCATATTCCAATCTGAAAAATTTGTTTTTATGGATAATTTCTTTATTATTATAGTGTATTTCTTTTATTATTAATTTAATACTATCAGGATTATCTGGAATAAAATATAACTTAATATTTAAATTCCCCATAATTTCACTTAAACTTCCTATATAAGATGCAATTACCGGCACTCCACATGCAGAAGCTTCTATGGCAACCATACCGAAAGTTTCATACCATTCAGAAGGAAATACAAGAAATTTTGACTTTTTCATCAATTCAATAACTTCACTTTTACTTTTATTCCCCAGAATTTCCACATGCCCCATTTCATTTATCCTTACAAACTCCCTGACTTCCTCCATTAAAGGTCCATCTCCTGTAATCTTAAGAGGAATATCCCTTAATTCTTTCCATGCCATGAGCAGAGTCATAATCCCCTTTTCCGGCGAAAGTCTTCCCACAAAAAGAGCATAGTCTCCACTACCTTCTCTCATGCCGGGATCAGGATGAACAAAATTTGGCTTTACAAAGATTTTCTTCTCCGGCAATCCTCCTTCAATGAATTTCTTTTTAGAAAACTCCGTAAGGGCAATATAGGCATCTACTTTATTCTGCCATGTGCCTGCCATGCGATGTAAAAAAAGATACATTGCTACCATAGCAGAGTGAAATCTTGATTTGTGGTAACATGAATGAATTACTGCAGGATATGGAAATAGCAGAGAACCACCTTCCCCTGCAAAATTTCTGTAATCCTCTATCGTTTTATAAATTGGCACTTTATGTCCGATACATTCTTCGCAAATATGTCCCTCCCGGTAAAAGATTGCCGCAGGACATAGGAGTCTATAATTGTGAAGTGTTTGAACCACTGGAATCTTCATTTTTTTACATGCATAATAGGCAGAAGTAGAGATGAGAGGAAATGTGTTATGAAAATGTGCAATGTCCGGTTTTTCTTCTTTTAATATCTTCATTATTCTATTATAGGAATAGCCTGACCAGATAGTATCTCTTGCTACTGATAGGGGAGACATGGTTTTTATACGGTCATTATGGTCTGTATATTCTATGACAGTGTGGCCGTATTGCCTGAGCATATCTCTTTCCGCTCTGAATACTGTATCTTCTCCACCCGGTTGCTGATAATAGTTG
>JBEHWP010000711.1:0-3660 GCA_040217665.1 Vulcanimicrobiota bacterium | reverse complement strand
TCTGTTTATCTTTCTCACTTATCTGTTTGTCTTTTTCTTGAATGAAAATTGATTTTTCTCTGCATATATCTTTATAAGTCTCTTCTCCCCAATTGATATATTCCAGGTCTATAATTAATTTTTGTGGGTTAATTATATGTTTTGTATCTATTTCAATTATTGGATCGTGTGTTTCAAATATGAAAATATCATTTTTTTGGTATAAAGCATTAGTTTGATAATTTATATTACTGTATAACTTATTATCTTTATTAATTATTTTTATACGATTTATTTTTAATGAAACTGTTGTATCCAGAGGATCAAATCTCAAGGATTTTATATTATTATATTCTGTAATATCAAATTCTACCTGGTCTTTTCTTCCATCTATTTCTTTAATTAATGATTGTTCTGATATGAAACCTGACCCGGTATCAATGAATAACTGAGCAAGATATACAGGTTTAAGTTCTTTTATCTCTTTTTCTTTTTCGTATAGTGTATTCTCAAGTTTTTCTATTTCCTTATCTTTTTTTTCTATTACTTCTTCCTTGAAATTGATATCTCTGTTTATTTTATTAATAATAAATGAGTGCTCTTCACATATATGTTTATATACATCCATTCCCCAGGACATATACTCAAGTTTTATAAATATTTTTTGTGGTTTAAATATATCTTTCAAATTTATATGAATTCTTGGATCGTCTGTGTCAAATATAAAGACATTTTCCTTTTTATATAAAGCATTAGTATTGCATAAGAGATCCACATGTAATTTATTATTTGCAGTTATAATTTTTACCTGCTCTAATCTTATTTTAACTGGATTATTCAGTGGATCAAAGCGAATAGCCTTGACATTATTATAATTTCCTATATCGAATTCTAATTCTTTTTCATGTCCTTTTATTATTTTTCTTATCGAGTATTCTTCAATAAAACCTGGACCTGTGTCAATAAATAATTGAGCAAAATATTGTGGCGTAAGGTTTATAATTTTTTCATCTTTTTCTGCTATTACTTTCTCTATTGTTAATAATTTTTTTCTATAATTATTTTTTATATTGTATTGTTTAGTTTTCCCAAATACATATTCTGAAAACCTTTCCTCTATAATATTGTACGTTTCAATAATTTCATTTGAAAGGTTGTAATTTTTTAATATTTCATTGAAAGATATAAAATTTTCTATATTTATACTATTTTTACGAATATAAAAGGATAATATTCCTCGAAAAAAAACAAATGAAATTGGAAATGAACCTTGAAAAATCCATTCGTTATCTATCAGGTAATAAATGCCGTCATGCAGTATTATATTATCTAAAATAGGATCAAGATAGGATACAGAGAAAAAAAATCTCTCCTTATTTACTAAATCAAGATTAAGGTCATGAAAAATATTTCTGGTTTTATCTGTTATTATAAGTTTATCTGAAGTTTTAAAGCTAGTATAAAGAAAATTGTAATATTCATCTATTAAACCTAAAAATTCTTGTTTATCTTTATTTAAAAAAGCTCTAAAAAGGATTTTATCAAAACTTTCCCCTTCGATAAATTCAAAACTGATAGAATCACTTTTTTTATCAAGGATTTCCGGTAATTTTATATTTTCATTTAATATACTATCTTTTAGACTAAAATAGCTGTCGTAAATATGGTTAATATGATTGCAGGCATCAGAAGTCAAGGCTTTTTTTACAACTTTTTTTATGCTATTTTCTTTTATTATACATGTCTCTATTTGAAAATTTGGTAATCTATGTCTATTATATATTGAATAAAATAATTCCATAATTATGTCGCCTTACTTGCAATTATTAGAAAAGAATTGGCAAAAAATTCAAATGTTTTATTTTTTGTAATATTTAAAAAGCATGAACTTTCATTGAACAACTTAAATCTTTCATAATCATAATTCGGGCATTCGGCCAGAATATGATTGATGTCAGGTTGATATATTTCACTGAAAATTTCATTGCAGAATTTGTAATCAGGGTGAGGATAATAAAATTTTATCTCAGTAAATCCATTATCCCTTAGTAAACCTTTTATTTCTTGCCGTCCAAAAATTTCTATATTCTCTATATTCCCATATCCTTCTATACTATCAAACATCTTCCCTGTATGGTCTTCTTTAGCTCCTGCAAAATATTTCAAACCGAATTTATTTTCTATAGCAATAATAAGTTTACCTTCCTGTTTCATTAAATTAGAAATTATATTAAAAAGATTTTTGTATGGTTCCTGAGTTTTTATAAAACTTTTTGTGTATTCTAAAACTCCTATTAATGTTACGTAATCAAATTTTAGATTAAATTCAATATCGATTATATTTCCTACTATTATCTCCAGATTATTTGCATCTTTATGCCTTTGTCTTATGATTTCAGCTCTTCTTTTGGAAAGTTCTACAGCTATTACTTTATTAAGTTTTTCACAAAAAAGCCCTGTCAGAGCTCCGCATCCAGCACCTATTTCAAGCAGGTTAGCTTCTTTATTATATGGGTACCATTCAAGGAGATTTCTTCTTTCAGGGGAAAGATGATAGAGAATTGGCCAGCGATTGTCATTTGCTAAAATATTTGTAAAATCATCAGTTCCTTTTACAATAGATAAAATTTCTTCTTCTATATCTCCGTCTGAGTATATATCTTTACCTTTATAAAAATCTAAATTTAGCATTTACTTCCTCTTATAAGTTTAAATGTACTATACTTTTGCAAGATTTTTTTAAAAATCTGTGAAAGTATAGTAAACTATATAAAAAATTATTTACTTCAAAGTTTGGTACTATTGTAAATCATTTAATTTTTATTGTATCTTGAGTCTCTGCGTTCCTGCGAAGCTTGACTATGTCCCTTAAAATAATAGTATGTTTTTATGTTGCTGATTTTATCATTCTTAACGTTAAAACTTTTAACGCCACTTGATGCATCTATCTCTGTTATAAAATATTTATTATCAAAGTAAGAAATATAATATGGAGTTCCTTCGAAACCAAATGTATTATACAGAGTTTCATATTCACCGTCTACTAAATTGGTTAAATCCTTAATACGTACAAAATCAGGTTTTTTTTCTCCAGAAGCATTTGTATAAGAGGATATATAAAAATATTGCCCTGTTTTTGCAATATGATTCATTCCAATAAGTTCGTCGGGGACAGAATAACTTTTTAAAATGCTAAATTTATTTTTGTAATCTATTTTTAGTATGCTGGACCCGGACACTGTATACATATATCCATCTATTAAATTAAACGATCTTACATAACTTCCAAGCTCAGGGATTGTTTTAACATCAGTAATAATAGCTTTCCCTGACATATTGGCGATTGTATATATTTTTTGCTCTAACGAGGCGATTACATAAAAGCATTTCGTATCATCATCATATGCAACATAATGAGGTCTGCCTGTAATGTTTTCTATTATTTGTTTTTGCTGGAATTTATTTTTATTTTTAATGAAAATTTTTAACATTGCATTATCAGTATCATCTATAATATATAGTTCTCCGTCACTTGCAATAGAATGGCCACCTTTTATATCTTTTGTTAAAGTATTCCACTTTGATATTTCATCTGTAAGATTATCGTTATAAATAATACGGTGATGAGCACAATCAACAATAAAATATGTATCGTCTATTTTTTGAATCATAGTTGGTGTG
>JBEHWP010000710.1:0-3677 GCA_040217665.1 Vulcanimicrobiota bacterium | reverse complement strand
AATATTTTCAGGAAAAGAACGATTCTGTCCCTTCTCCTTTTTCTTATTCGTAATGCAGGAAAAGGTTTTTCTCAGGAAGAAATTTATAAAGAAATATGGGGATGGGAATATGATGAAATCACAGGCGGTACGGAAGTCAGGAAAAATATATCCCGTCTCAGGGATTTACTCGAACCTGATAAGGATAATTTAAAATATATATTACTCAGGGAAGCCTTTCTCGGAGAAAAGGGAAAATATTATTTTAACAGTGATACGGAATTCTGTTTTATTGATGAAGTCGTGAGTCGTGAGTCGTGAGTCGTGAGTCGTGAAAAGTGAGTAGGGGCGTTTAATTAAACGCCATGGGATTAAATACGCATCACGCATCACGCATTACGCATCACGAACTACCCGTCACGCGTTACGCATTACGCGTGACGATTATAATAAGTTTTTCCTTTCTATTTACTTCCTGAATATTACTGCTCCGTACCAACCAGAATAATCTCAAAAGTTTCACCTTTATGCAATACAATACCTTTACCGTCATTATCTTCTTCTTTAAATGTAAAACCTTCGAATACTCCCGTAAGTTTAAGCTTCTGGTCAGCCGGCACTACTGCTCCGAATCGTCCTTCCATATTCGTATGAAAACGTAATTTTTTCTCTTTCCCATTGGAGCCCGGATATTTTACTATAAGAGTAGAATCGGGAATACCGTTTCCTGTATGTTTATCCACGATCTGACCGAATATTGTAGCAGCCGGTTTTATTTTATAGAGGTGATTTTGTTTATCTTTTCTTACCTCCAAAAATTCTTCTTTTCTTAAATAAAGAGCACCTTTGCCGTTTTCTTTTTTCTTATAAATATCTGCTATGTAATCTCCTTCCGGAAGATTACATGCTATATTTCCATTGTTATCTGTCAAACATTCTTTTATAAATCTGTGAGGATATCTTTCTTTTCCTTTTACATATTCTTCTATCATTTTCCTTTCTGTCGGGCCGAAGAGACTCATTATATTTACGGTGGCTCCTTTTATTTCCTCATCTGTAATGCTATCGCTTATTTTAAGATTTACAGGAATTTTTTCACGGCCAGTCAGATGAATATTTTTTACTACATATTTTTCTTTAATAGTAATTTCACCCTTATAATCATAATGAAGTTTTTCTTCTATAAGCATTGAGTATTCATCGTAAGGAAGAATGGCAGAATAATTTCCTTCACTGTCAGTGTCAATTTTTCTTTTCTTTCCTTCTTTATTTGTAAAAGTAAGATATGCATTTACAGGTAATTCTTCGGATGAAGTAATTTTACCGCTCATATGGGAACTTTTTCTGGTACAGTGCACCGTAAAAGAGGCAGATTTCAATCTTGCTATAATACGTTTTTCATCAGCTACCATTGCAGTTGGGATAAATATATAAAGGTCGTCTCCGTCTACGGTAAATGGCCAGTTATGCCTGATATCTGTCTTTACGGAATCTTTAAAAATACTGGTTTTTATCCTTCCGTAGCCAAAAATTTCAAAAGGATTTATATTTTTTATATCCAGAATATTCCCGTCAAAATCAGTTGCATCCAGAAGATTTACACGTTTCAGTTCCACATATTTAACTGTTTCTCCGGCGTTAAGCTGTAATTTTATTTTAAAATTATAATAGCCAATACTTTCTTTTGCTATAAAGGTTTCAGCATCTTTTTCCACAGGCATATGTCCTGCCAGTACTGAGAAAGGCGTTCTCGGATATAATGTTCTGAAATTTTTTGTATAATACATACCCTGAGATTTTTCTCCTACAGGTAACTGCAGTTCTTCCCATTTATCTTCCGGTATATTGATAGAAATATTTATTTTTCCTCTCACGTTGAATTTTGCATTAATATAGAGGTGATCTATGGATTTTGCCTTTCCCGGAAGTTTTATGTCAGGATCTCCGTATATTTCACATTCATATACTGTTATCTGATTATAATATTTCGATAGTTCATAATTCCCGTAAGCCTCCCTTTCAGTCATCATAAGTGAGCTTTTTACGGTAGCGGTAAGGGTGTTTTTTGCTTCTTTTACGGCTTCTCCCAGGGTATAACCAAACTGCATATATTTCATTATTTCAGAGACAAGAATATCACCTTCAAGTTCAAGACCGCACATAAGCATACCCATAAAACTGGATGCTCCCTGCCTTATGGACATGAAAGGTATATTCTTTTCAACCGGCACATCCGAATAGGTCCAGTCTATTTCATTTGAGGAAAGCCAGAGGCCCGTAGTTCTTGTGGTAATACAACTGAAACAGTAGATCTGAACAGGCGGTATAAGAGGTAAATCTCCTGCTCCGAGACATTTTTCAGCACATCTTATATAAAGAAGTATGCCATGATTGCCTATATAACAGAGAAGAGATTTCTTTAGATTTTCTATTATATTCGAATAGCGGTTGTCTTTTCCGTAAAGTTCTGTTATATGCCAGCCGTTATTTTTAAGATTTTTAGATATAAAACAGGCACTTGTCCGCAGGGTGGGAACTTCTGCCGCCGCCCCCATTTCTTCAAGGCATGTCACACTGTCCGAAGAAGAAATACCTTTCAGTTTTATATTTTTCCTGAGTTTTTTAGAAAGAAAACTTTTCTGAAACAGAAGTGAACAGTCCAGTATATTCAGGCCATGTATTCTTCCCTGTGATGATTTCACATAATCTCCTTCAAAGATGGTATAATCTCTTATAACATCGGTCTTCCAGTTATAACCTATTATAAAATCAGGAAGGAATGTCTGAACAAAAGGAAGACTTCCGGGAGTTCCGACCACTGTAATATTACTGGCATGTTTATATTCAGTGGAAATATTTATTTTTTTTTCAATCTCAAGACCGGAATTAACATTTACAGAGTCATATATAATTCCTTTTTTTATTGCACATATATATGATCCCAGTAATGAAAGGGAAGGACATCTGTAATCACTTATAAAAGGTGTTTCTTTACTGTCCATATCGGAGGAATTGATTATTACAATGTCTTTCCATGAAGATTTTCCGCTGAATTTAATTATATCTTCTCTGGTTTTCAAGGTCTTATGTCCCGGTAAATCACAAATATTTCCTAACAGTATAATATGTCCCTTTGATTTATGGGTGTTAAATCTGGATTTTTCGATAAAAAGATATTTTTTATTTACAAGTAAAGGGAAAGCCATCAGAGCAAGGGGAAAATCTTCTTTTGAATAGACTGCTATATTACCGGAATGATTGAATGATTCTGGTTCTTTAAGAGTAATATCATAATATGTTATGAAATGAGAGATGAGATTATCCTGAGAATTCCTGTCATATAGAATTACAGCAGGATTTTTTTCTTTTATAAAAAGTGCTGAAATTTTTTCCAGTGCTTCATATCTGTCTTCTGCGGAAATTTTATATAAATTCATAAATAGCCTCCCCGATTTCATATTATTTCTATTATAATTTAAGTTTTCTCTATTAGCAATAATGAGAAATTTTTTTGTAAAATGTTAACAAAATTTTTACATTTTTAAATAACATTCTACTAGACAGCCACTATAATTAAGATGGATAAAGCCTCTTAAGTTTAATTCTGGCGTCTTTAGTTCTAAATCTCCAATCAATTTTGACTTTTCTATCATTTCTATCTTTTTCCCATATAGCAACCTCTTGTGCTGTAATAATCA
>JBEHWP010000709.1:0-3678 GCA_040217665.1 Vulcanimicrobiota bacterium | reverse complement strand
TTCCTGTTCTTGATGTACCTGAAGAATTGCTGTCAGACCATATACCGGAACATTATCTTGCAAAATCTGCTCCGTCTCTTCCGGAGGTTGCGGAAGTGGATCTTATAAGACATTATACCGGTCTTTCCAGAAAAAGTTTTGGTGTAGATCTTGGCTTTTATCCTCTCGGTTCATGCACTATGAAATATAATCCTAAAATCAATGAAGATATATCCAGATTACAGGGGTTTTCTCATATACATCCCTTTCAATCTGAAGACACTGTTCAGGGAGCAATGGAGGTTATTTATGAACTTGATAAATGTCTCTGTGCGATAACAGGTATGAGCAGATTTACCCTTCAACCTGCTGCAGGAGCCCACGGTGAGTTTACCGGTCTTCTTATTGCAAAAGCTTATTTTGAGAGTAAAGGACAAAAACGTTCTGTCGTAATAATTCCCGATTCCTCTCATGGAACAAATCCTGCAAGTGCAGCAATGTGTGGGTTCAAAACGGTTCAGATTAAATCTGATAGCCGTGGCTGTATAGATATGGAAAAACTTGAAGAAGTTTTAAATGAAGAAACTGCTGTCCTTATGCTTACCAATCCCAATACTCTCGGACTTTTTGAAGAAGATATACTGAAGATAACGGAAATGGTTCATAATGCAGGAGCTTTGCTTTATTATGACGGAGCCAATTTAAATGCCATACTCGGTATATGCAGACCTGCAGATCTGGGGTTTGATATAGTTCATTTGAATTTACATAAAACCTTTTCTACTCCTCATGGAGGAGGTGGCCCCGGAGCTGGACCTGTAGGAGTGACGGAAAAACTGGTTCCCTATCTTCCTGTACCTTTAGTAGATATGAAAGATGGCAGTTATTATTTTAATTATGACCTGCCTCAATCTACAGGTAAGGTCGGGACTTTTTACGGGAATTTTTCGATTCTTCTCAGAGCTTATGCTTATATTCTGACCTACGGTAAAGAACATATTCGCACCGTCGGTGAAATGGCTGTACTGAATGCAAATTATCTTATGAAAAAACTTTGTGAAGATTATCATTTACCATATAAAAGGACATGTAAACATGAATTTGTGCTTTCTGCCAGTGAACAGAAAAAACATGGCGTTCGTGCCCTTGATATTGCCAAAAAACTTCTTGACCATGGCTTTCATGCTCCTACTATTTATTTCCCTCTTATAGTGGAGGAAGCTATAATGATAGAACCTACTGAGACAGAAAGTAGAGAGACTCTTGATAGTTTTATTCAGGTTATGAAAGATATTGCAAAAGATGCAGCGGAAAAACCTGATAGTTTCTGCCATTCTCCTTCTACTACACCTGTTGGAAGACTTGATGAAGTAAGTGCTGCAAGAAAACCTGTTTTACGCTGGGGGGGTTAGATATGGAAGACCATGGGAAAAAGGGAGAACCTGAGAAAAAAGAAGATATTGAGAAAAAGGAAGATGCTAAAAATCTCTGTAATGAAGGAGCAGAACATTTAAAGCAAAAGCTCTATGATATTGCTATTATGAAGTTCGATAAAGCTCTGGAATATGATCCCTCTCTTACAGATGCCTGGCATAATAAGGGGCTTGCCTTCAGAGAAGCAAAGAAATATGATGAAGCTCTTAATGCTTTTAATAAAGCTCTTGAAATAAATCCTGATCTTTTCAGAACCATGATAAGCAAAGGTGATACATTGTTTATGCAGGGTTTTTTACTTGAGGCTACAGATCTGTTTTTCAGCCTTTCTGCACGGGGGATAAGCCCTGAAAAGGTTGAAAAAAGAGCCGAAAAAATAAATGTTGAGCAGGGTATAGAAGAAGCTGTGAAAGGCAGGTCTTTATTTAAAGAAGGCAATATGGAAAAAGCAATAGAAGAATTTGATCTTTCTTTACAGAAAAATCCGAATGACAGGCTTGTATGGGTTTATAAAGGAAAGGCTTTAAGTCAGTTGAAAAAATATGATGAAGCCATAGCATGCCTGAATGAAGCTATAGGAAGGTTCTCCTATTCAGAAGCATATAAAGAAAAGGCTTTCTCCATGTATGAACAGGATAATATTGAAGAAGCCTATCTTTCCATTGAAGCCTATCTCGAATCTAATCCCTATGATGATAGTGCTGTAACGCTCCATAAGAACTGTCAGACCAGGTTAATGAATAAGACCGGTTCAGGGCAACTTCCATCAGGAACATTAAAAAAGAAGGCACATGATGAACAGTTTAAAGAAACTGTATTGAAGGTTGTATGTATTTTAATCCTTATGTTTTTTGTTTATCTCTGGGCTACAAAATCTCAGCGTCTTGTGTCTACTCTCAAGGATACAGAGAGTAATGTGAAAAAAAATGAGGTAATTTATGAACTGGCAGGTCAGAGGGGGGATGTTGCTTTCAATGCTCTTGTTAAATCTCTATCTGATAAAAACTCGGGAGTAAGAGCTTCTGCAGTAAATGCCCTGAGTATAATGAGGGATAAAAGAGCAGTAGAGCATGTTATAGGCATGTTAGGTGATAAGAGTTATGACGTGAGATATGTAGCATGTATTGCACTGGCTAAATTAAATGATAAAAAAGCTGTTCAGCCTGTTCTGAATATTTTAAAAACTGATAGTAATTATCCCGTTAGAATGGCTGCCGCAAAGACACTGGGATTGCTTGGCGATCCTGTGGTTGTGAAAGATCTTTCTGATACTGTTTTAAATGATAAAGAACTTTCTGTATGTTCTTCTGCTGTAGAAGCCCTTGGTATTATTGGAGATAGAAATGCTGTAGATGCTCTTAAGAATATAGCGGGAAAGGTGAAAAATAAAGACCTTTCTGGAAAAATAACCATGACACTACAAAAGCTTGACGTAAAGAAATGAACAGTAGAAGCAGTGAACAGTGAACAGTAATTGCTGACAGGTAATATAACTGATCTTTGTTAGCTGAACTCTGAATAATGATAATCGTTAATAATAGCTGAAAAAACTGATCAATGTAAAAAGTGATAACTGGTCATTGATATCCGATAAGGAATGAGTTCAAAATAACTGTCGCAAATGATGGTTCTGAGGATTGGTTTAAGAAGCTTAAAAAGGTAAAACGTAAAACCCAAAAACCAGAACCTGAGACAATTAATTAATTTTCATTCGTAACTGACAGAGAGGTGTTCTAATGATTGATGTTACTCCCCTGGGGACAATTTTAAAAGGAAAGTATCAGATTACAGAGTTGATTAAAAGAGGGGGTATGGGGGCTGTTTTTAAAGTCAGGGAAATTTGTACCGGTAAAATATGGGCTTTAAAGGAACTGTTAGATCTCGATACTGATGTGAATGAACGAGAGAATAATTTGAAAATGTTCCAGGAAGAGGCCCGTATACTTTCTACCCTTTCTCATCCGAACATTCCTCAGGTTGTAGCTTACTTTGCAGAACAGGATCGTCATTATCTTGTTATGGAATTTATTACAGGAGAAAATCTGGAAGAAAAATTAAATAAAGCACTTCAGAAGAATGAAACTCTTCCATTGAAGCAGGTTATGGAATGGGCAGGTCAGGTATGCAGGGTTCTTGACTATCTTCATAATCATAAACCTACGCCTATCATATTTCGGGATCTTAAACCTGGAAATATTATGGTTACAGGAGAAGGTGTTGTAAAACTTATAGATTTCGGCATAGCCAGAACCTATAAAATAGGTA
>JBEHWP010000708.1:0-3679 GCA_040217665.1 Vulcanimicrobiota bacterium | reverse complement strand
CCGGCGCTGCCATTATATGATGAAGTAGGTATTTCATTTTCCATACTGATTTTTCCACTGAGAGAACCACCGAGTTCCTGAACTATACCTGCTTCTCCTTTCAATTCCAGATTCGTGGAATCATATGTAGTGTATTTACCTGCCAGTTCCAGAGAAGGATTCAAAAGTAATTCACCGGCCTTTTCCTGAAATATTTTTTTCGCCTGATCATAATCACCATTTTTAATTGCTCTATCCATGTCTGATGCCATATCAGGAGGCAATGATTTCATTACATTACTCAGATTTGCAGTCAGCTCAAGCTCAGCACCTTTATTAACAGTATTTTCCGTCAGAGAAGATGGATCTTTTATAAGTTTCGGCTCTCTTTCTTCACCTATCAGATTATATTTAAATATGGCATCATTTGTAACACTGCCATCTTTATTGAATGTTACAACAGAATCCATTGATTGTTTTGCTTTTAATTGTGCAATAGTCGATTTCCCTTCCAATCCTATTTCAGTTCCAGGTAATTTATCTCCTCCCACCATATCAATGCTCAGAGAACCTTCTCCACCGAATGAACCGGTAATTTTCCATCCCCCCTCATCAGTCTTTTCAAGTTTATTTCCTGCTGAAAGTTTACCGGCAATAGTTCCTTCCAATCCCAGAAGTTTACCAATTTTACCTGATAGTTCACCCCCAATTGCACCTTCCGTTTCCAGAGATTTAAAATGATTTTTTATAAAATCTATCTTTTCTCCCGGTATATCAATTCCAGGTATAGCATCAATCAGATCTATCTGTTTCCCTGCTTCAGTAAGAGAACCGGCAGAACGGAGAAGATAAGCAGCAGCATCTGTAGCTTCACCTTTTTTAGCCAGGTCAAGAGTAAAGGCAAGTTTGCCGGAAATCTCGTTTTTTCCTTCTGCTTTAATAGATGCAGGACCTATTTCTCCCAGATCTCCTCCTCCCTTTGTAAAAACCTCTGCACCTGTGGTAAGTATAAACTTATTCGGATCCTTTTCATCTCTTTCAATAGTAACTTCAGTACCTGCACCGATACCCCCCTTTACTGTCAGTGTTCCACTTGAACCTGCTCCTATTTTAGCCATCAGATCACCTGAAATTTTTTTCTTCTGCCCCGGTTTCATATCATTAAGCTTGAGATTATTAATTATCGTCTTATCAGTACCTGTCAGATTGGTATCATTTATGGTTTTTAGTTTCCTATCCTCACCGGAATTATTAATATCACATCTTTTTATCTCATCACCCCATCCGCCGCCTCCGCCGCCACCGCCACCGGCTCCCGATACTCCGGCATCGGCAGAATTCCAATTTTTTATCTCATCACCCCATCCGCCGCCGCCTCCTCCTCCGCCACCGGCTCCCGATACTCCGGAATTACCTGACTTTACCTGACAAAAAGTATTCCATGCCATTTTCTTTGAAAGGTTCTTAATATTTGAGAAGAAGGATTCATCCTTATGTTCTTCCTCGGTTTTAGCCAGAAAAGAATCCTTTTGAGCCGGCTCGGCTTTAGTTTCTGCCGTCTTCTGTTTTACATTCTCTTTTACCTGACTGACACTGGCTTTACCGGCTTCCGCCTTTGCCACTGCCTGCTGCTTACCGGCAGGTTTAGATACAGAGCCTGTCACTGCAGAGACCTGATAAAGTCTTACGTTTTCACCTTCTTTTTCACAGAGCACCATAAGTTCTTCTTCATAAATCTTATATATGACGGGAGCAATTTTAGACAGTTCATCATCTGTTATATCTTCAGGAGATAGAGCTGAAATATTATCCAGAATTTCAGCCATTTTCCGCTTTCCTGCTATATGGTGTCTTGCCTCATAGGCAGGCAGCTCATAAATAAATTCATCATCATAAAGAATTATATTTGTATCATCATAAGGTATTGCTTCTTCTAAAACATAATCTTTAAGAATATGAGTCTCTAACATATTTCCGTCATCAAAAATATAAATATTTCCTTCCACATCGAGGAGATATTTCTCCGATTTCATAATAAATTCACTCCTTTTCATATTATTGCTTGACTATTGAAAACTATATTTATACTCACTTCAGTCACTTTCTTCGCTTATTTCCCCGGCAGAATCCGAACGTTCTTCACTTTCACTATCAACACTTTCTCCTTCTTCCGATGAACTGTCCTCTTCAGTTTCTTCCGTTTCAGAAGTTTCTTCTGAATTTTCAATGGGATTCTGATAAAAACTATAGGAGCCTCCCTGAACGGAACCGCCGGTGCCAGCAGAACTGAAATTTTGTGAAGCAAAACTTCTGGAGAGATTCCTTATATTGGAAAAAAGAGCCATATCATCTGGATTCTGACCGGAAGGTACAAACATATCACTCTGAGTAAATGGAGAAGCTCCGCCGCTCTGCATTATCCCTTCCATAGAATTTCTGAGATTATTAATATTACTCATATTATTGAAGGCATTTCTGCAGGCAATGAACATAGTATCAGGTCTTGAGTAATTATTCATAAGGGATGAAATCTGATAAAGGCTTACATCATCACCTTCTTTCTCACATAACAGGAGAAGTTCTTCTTCATAGATTTTATATATGGCAGGAGAAAGAGCTGACAGTTCTTCTATATCTATCTCCCGTAAAGACGTGTTAGAAATATAGTCTAAAATTTCCGATATCTTCCTCTTCGCTCCTATATGATTTCTTGCCTTATGAGAAGGCATTTTATACATGTTCTGTCCGTCGTAAAGAATTATTTCCGTATCAGTGTAAGGCACATCTTTATCAGAGACAGAATCTTTAAAAATATAATCTTCCAATAAAAATTCATCATTAAAAATATAAATATTTCCTTCAAGATCGAGTAAATATCTGTCTGATTTCATAATAAATTTCCTCCTTATGGATTTCCCTCAAAGAAAAAAGAGAAGGATATATGTCATTTATAAGACCTGTATTCACTTTTTAGACAATTTCCAGTAAACAGTCCGTCTGATTTATCTCAAAGAGCTCATAAATATGCTTTCTTACCGTTTCAGCAATATTGGTGGCAATTACGCTCATAGCGTCGAAAATATTACAACATTTTTTATCTATTCCCCCCTTTCTGTCTACCCACAGTGCAGGACTGTTATATACAGGGTCATAACATTTTATTCCGTCCAGAGAATTGATTACGTCAGGAGGAGCCATAAGAAGCAGTTTATCAGGGTATACGTCTCCTCCGGCAACATAGACATTTTTGATTTTTATAAGATAACTGCCGGGCCGGCACGATGTGCCGGAGGAGAATTTGATGAAGGGGGGTATGAAGCCTGTTTCAGAGAGGATATGTTTTCTTATGCCTGCGAGCCGTTCGGAAAAGTTTTTTTTATGAAAAATATGAAGAATATCCTCTCCTCCTTCAAGGGTAATTAAACCCTTCGGAAGAAGAAGAGCTATATCTTCGGCGTTTTTCTCAAGTTCATGATGATATGCGGTGAGATATTTCTTTTTTTTCATTGATCGATTTTTCCTATACTTTTACAGAATCTTGAAAAACCGTTGTCCTGCAGGGATGCTCGACCATACACCCCTAAAAGTGGGAATAATGCTTTGTTTAAAAAGCGCAAAAGTATAATAATATATACTGTAAATACAATTTATGATATATAAATATAAATTCTACACCTACCATAAAAACCAGTATATTTTC
>JBEHWP010000707.1:0-3683 GCA_040217665.1 Vulcanimicrobiota bacterium | reverse complement strand
GAAACGTGAAACGTGAAACGTGAAACGTGAAACGTGAAACGTGAAACGTGAAACGTGAAACGTGAAACGTGAAACGTGATTATATAATCCCTTCACCAATTATAACTGGAGGGTATAGGAATTTTCATTCCAGTTAAACTATTATATGGTTGAGAGTTGAGAGTTGAGAGTTTAAGGTTAATTTCAATTCTCAACCTTCAACCCTCAGCTTTAAACAACTCACCCAAAGGGCGTTAAGTTCAGAGTATAGGAATTTTCATTTTTTAAGGGTTAAGGGTTATGGGTTTCGGGTGTTGGGTTTTGGGTTAAAAAGATTAAAAACCCAAAACCCAAAACCTAAAACCCAACACCCATAATTTATAACAGGTAATTATGAAATCAATTAAATTTTGTCTGATTTTCTTCTCTTTAATCTTTTTTTTAAGTATATTCTTCATTGAAAAAGTATGTGCCGGAACTGCAGAACAAAAGAAAGGGCGTTCTATGAAATATCTTGTATATTATGGAGAGTGGGATTCTGAAAAGATTTCCAGGGTTTTTGATTTTAATCTTGTGATTCTTCATCCCGGAAATGACCTTGAAAATATTACTCCTGAAATGATTGAAGAAATTAAGAATGGCCGTGATGGAATAGCAGGAACAGATGATGACATAATGGTAATAGCCTATGTATCAATAGGTGAAGATGAGAGAGTTCCACGGGGGGCAGGCAATATTGAAAATAAAGAAGAAGGCCCCGTATTTTACGATAAAGGATTAAATTATGTTGAAAATGATTATCCTTCCAGATATGTTGATCAGGTAAGTTATGTATTCAATGAAAAAGGTTTTTTTAACTATCTGCCAGGTGGATTACCTGAAATTTTTGCAGGCCACGACGGTCTTCCCGATGAAAACGGTAAGTGGGGAAGTTATTTTGTTAACCCCGGAGATCCTCTCTGGCAGGATATGATAAAGAAAAAGATGGAAAAACTTTCAGATGATTTCGGAGTAGACGGATTTTTTCTTGATACACTTGATACTGCTTCACCATGGGGAAATTATGGATGGACTCAGGAAAATATGGCACTTCTGGTGAAAAAAATCAGAGACGATTTCCCTGATAAATATCTTATAGCAAACAGAGGTTTTTTTCTTTTAGAAAAATATGCAGATATATTCAGATCATCTATTGATGGTATTATGTTTGAGAGTTTTGTATCAGAATGGGACTGGTACAGAAATAAAGGTGTTGAAAGCCCTTATGGATCAGAAAATTTCAATGTATTAAAGAATTATATTATTCCGAATATGAAGAAAAAAGACGGGTTTCATCTCTTTGTACTTGACTATCTCAGTCCGGAGCAGAAGGATTTTTATAATATATTTTTTAATGGTATAAACCTTCTCGGAGATACAAAATATTCATATTACATTTCTACTCCTGATCTACAGAAAATTTTCCCTCCTGCGGAAAATTATTTTTCAGAAGATTATAGAATACCTTCAATTCAGGAATTAAATGCAGAAGAAAGTGAAAAAGGACATTTTACTGTTTATATCAGGTTGCAGGATGAAAATAATCTATTGCCGGGAGAAGATTATTTTATAGATTTAAGATATGGAGAAAAAGATAGTGTTTCCAGGGAAATATCTCTTCTTAAAAAAATTGAAATTGATTATGAAAAAAACATTATCTTAAATGGGAGTGAAATAAAGTGTTCTTCTTACGGTCTTGATAAAGATACGGATTATTATATTTATGTAAAACTTATCGGGAAAAATCCTTCTATTCAAACTCCTTACTGTAAAACATTTTTACATACAACTGATGGAATTTATCCGGGAGTTATTTACTCATTACAGGGAGAAGGAAGAGAAAGTTCTGTTTATCTTACGTGGGAGAAAGAAAGTGAAAAATCTAATATTTATACAGGAGATAGTCCTGACAATCTGAATTTTTTAAAGACTGTCACAGGTAATTCTGCTGTAGTAGATAATCTGATAAATGGAAAGATTTATTATTTTTCTCTTTCTGCTCTGTCGGAAACGGGTCAGGAGGGGCCTCTTGCCAATCCTGTTACAGTATGTCCGAAGGACTGTACACCTCCGCCTCCTCCTGAAGGTCTGTATGTTGAATATGATAAAGAAACTGAAAAACTCCATATTACATGGAACCCTGTTATCTGTGATGATCTATCCTGTTACAGATTATACTGTTTTCCTTCGGAACAGAAAATAAGACTTCCTCTTATAATTCCTTCTCATATGTCTGAAATATTTATTGATAATCTTTCTGTCTCTCATAGCTATAAAATATTTATTACATCTGTTGATTATAATAATAATCAGAGTAATCCCTGTGAAATAAAAGAAATTTTTACAGGTGATAATTAAATTTTTTAGATATTTAAAGGATTTTTTTTATATTTTCAGAAATACTATTAACTGAGGTTAATCCTCGCGTCACGCGTCACGATAATAATAAATGCCTCTTTGTGAAATGCTCCTGTAAAACAGCTTTTTTTTATCCCATCTTATCAAGGAGTAATATCTATGATATATAAAATCTTTATATTTCTGACTTTTTTTATGTTAATTCTCCACAGTTTTACCATGGCAGGCCAAAAAAAACTACTTGCTCTTTATAAATCAAATGAAAATGCCACAGCTGCAGATAATCCTGTTTTATATCATCTTGAAGGAGAATTAAAAGCTCTGGGTTATGAAGTAGACTATAAAGATGCTCTTTCTGTTCTGCCGTCATCTGATGAAATGAAACAATATGAAGGTGTGATAACTTTTTATTTTACTGCCATACATCCTCATGCGGAAGAATATATCACCTGGCTTTCAAAACAGATAAAAGAAGGTAGAAAGGTTGTGATTTTCGGAAATTTTGGAGCCCATTCCTATGATGGTATTAAATGGCTTAATAACGAAGATCTGAATGATTTCTTTCTTTTACTGGGACTTGAATTTAAAGGCAGTGATAAAATCAATAGAGACGATGTAGAAGTTCTTTACAGGGATCCATCTGTAGTAAATTCCGTGCCTTCACCTTTTCCTGAATATTTTACATTATTTGACTCTATAAATAAAAATAATAAAAGTTATCTTACCATAGCTCTTAAAGGTCAGACTGAGAGGGAAAGCTGTGCTGTTATAAGAACTCCTTACGGGGGAATGGCTCAGATAGGATATATCTATTCTATAGATGAGTCTTCAGGAAATATAATATGGCATTTAAATAGAAAGGATTTTCTATACAATGTTCTCATATATGAAAATCCTGATAAATTGACTCATAAAAAAATGCTGGCCCTTTATAAAGGTTCTGAAAAACAGTCTGACAGGGAAAATTTTATTAAAAAACTTGCTTCTGTTGAACTCTTTAAACTCGGTTATAAACTGGATTATTATGATATAGATAAAGGTATACCTGATAGTTCTGTTATGGAAGAATATAAAGGCATAATTTCCTGGTACGACACTTCAGAAATGTATAATGCAGCAAAATATTGTGAATGGCTTGGTGATCAGGTTTCTGCCGGGAAGAAGGTTGTAATTCTGGGAGATTTCGGTGCCTATGCAGAGAAAATAAAAAAGGACTCACGTTATATTGTAAGATATTTAAGTGAAATAGAAATCAATAATTTTTTCTATCCTTTCGGCCTTGTAATGAAACAGCAGTGGACAGACAG
>JBEHWP010000706.1:0-3687 GCA_040217665.1 Vulcanimicrobiota bacterium | reverse complement strand
AATAGACGGCCGGAGAAATCTATTCCGTACATTCCGGCCAGTTTATCTAAAAGCATAAAACCAAGGTTATGCCGGGTTTTAGCATAGGTTCTTCCTGGATTACCGAGACCGACTATGAGCTTCAAGGCTAATCTTCTTCTTCGCCCTTTCCTTTACTTATAACCTGAGGCTGTGCTTTTTCAGTCGGGAACAGAAGTTCTTCTCCATCAGGTCTTGCTGATTCGTCTTTTCCTTCAGTATAATGAATGACAAATTCTCCCGGTTCTCCGAGAATTGTAACACCTTCGGGAGCCTTTAATTGTCCCAGTGTAACACTTTCTCCCAGTTTAAGCTGTGTCAGATCGAGATCTATAGACTTCGGAATATTCAAAGGCAAACATTCTATTTCTACTTCCCACATAATATGTTCAACCATACCTTTACCTCTTCCGTCTTTCGGTTCTGCAGTAACATGTATGGGAACCATAACAACAGTTTTATCTTCAAGTGAAATTCTCTTGAAATCTACATGAAGAAGACCTGATTTCAGGATTTCTTTCTGAACATCCTGCACCATTACAGTATGTTTTTCTCCGCCGTTACCGGCAAAAGTAAGATTTAAAAGAACGTTGTCTCTTCCTCTTATTGCTTTTTCCATATCTCTGCTATTTACCTGAACGGAAACAGATTCTTTACCGAGTCCGTAGATTACGCCGGGAACATTGCCCATTTTTCTTATTTTTCTGCAATATTCTTTACCTGATAATTCTCTTGTTTCAACCTGAAGTTCCAATATTTCCATAAATTTATCCTCCTATATTTTATAAAATTATTTTATCCACATTAAAAAATTCTCCACTAAACATTGGGGAGAAAATCAACATTCATTTTTTTGTTATTTATAACGGCAGCATTTGCTATTACAGTATTATGTTCCACAGAAGAATCTTTAATTCTGGCAAAAGGACCTACATTACAATTTTCTCCTATATCTGTATGCCCTTCAAGAGATGTAAAGGGGTAAATAACACTATCTCTTCCTATACTCACATAAGCTTCTATATAGGTATTGTCAGGATCTATTACTGTAATTCCATTGAGCATAAATCTTTCAAGATGTCTTTTTCTGAGTATTCTGGAAGAAGAAGCAAGCTCAACTCTGGTATTTATACCGCCGGTAGATTCAAAGTCATCAGTGCAAAAACCTCTTACAAAGAGTCCATTCTTGAAAGCCAGTCCTATAACATCTGTGAGATACATTTCTCCCTGGGCATTATCTCTCTTTAAGAGAGGTAAAAACTCCCTGAGAACAGAAGCACGAAAGCAATAAGTCCCTGTATTGATTTCTTTTATTTTTCTCTCTTCTTCCGTACCGTCTTTATATTCCACAATAGCAGTGACTCTGTGGCCATTACGGACGATTCTTCCATAATGACCTGGCTCATGCAGAGTAGTCGTCAGGATAGAAATATCTGCGCAGGAATGCTTATAATCATCAATTAATTGCTGAATCACCGTAGCTGATAACAGAGGGGTATCTCCGGAAAGAACAAGAACATGACCGGAAAAATCAGCAAAATAATCCCATGCCTGAAGCACTGCATGACCTGTACCGAGTTGTTCACTCTGGAGAACACATTTACCGCGATTTTTCACGGTTTTTTCCACCATTTCATGTCCTTCCCCTGTAACAATTACTCTGTTATAAAGAGAAAGTTCATCAGTAACATCAAGTACATATTCCACCATAGGTTTTCCGTTAAGCCTGTGTAAAACCTTGGGCAGATTGGACTTCATCCTTGTGCCTTTTCCTGCGGCCAGTATAACAGTCAGAAAATTATCCATAGGAATTCCCATTAACCTGGCTCTCACCAGCTATCATGTGAGGTTCAATCAATAAGGGCAGGTCAGTACCTGCAGATTGTTCAATAATGAAGCTGATTAGCCTGTAATAAAAAGGAGCTTTCTGCTCCCTGTGAACACTTAATTCTACTGAGGCGGCAGGATTCGAACCTGCGGATGCTGGAT
This sequence comes from Vulcanimicrobiota bacterium, assembly GCA_040217665.1. GTDB lineage: Bacteria > Vulcanimicrobiota > SpSt-956 > SpSt-956 > JAKJGF01 > CALARM01. Next base: position 1,680 of record JBEHWP010000706.1, on the reverse strand, counting down.
CCAAAATCCAGTGCCTTACCGCTTGGCGACGCCTCAACTAAAAAGTACAATGAAAATATATTATAAAGAAAAAAACCTGTTATGTCAAGTAATTTAAAGACTTGACTTTATATAAATAAAAGGTGATAATTATAATCGTAACGCGTAACGCGTGACAGGTGATGGGAGAATATTACAACCTTTAGCCGCCTGAATCATGTATTATGCATTGCTGATGACCATGAATAGTTTCAGTCATAACCGGTAATGAGAAGCATTCCTCCCGTAATGCGTCACGCGTAATGTGTTACGATTAAAACAGAGGTGAAAAAATTATGAAAAATAAATTCAGATCCTTTATATTACTATTACTTTTCTCTTTCATATTACTTCTTCCTGTAAAAACGGAAGGCCAGTATTATCCTCAAACATACGATAACTATAACAATTATAACAATTATAATGAGCAGACCTATACGATTAAACTTGACAATTTTGAATTCCACACGGCAGAACAGAAAGAAACTCAATGGTGCTGGGCAACATGCATTGCAATGGCTCTTAATTATTATGATATTCCCTGCACTCAGGAGGAAGTAGTAATGAGAACCTATGGCACCCTTGTAAATTATCCTGCAAGGGATCTATTTCAGATAGCATCATATATGAACGGCTGGGGTGTTACACAGCACGGGAAAAAAGTCTATGTTACGGCAGAAGCCTATCCGGAATACGTATTCATACCTTTCCAAAATATTATACAGGAACTTGATAACGGCAAGCCTTTTATTATAGGCGTAAAAAATGAGGACGGCTCAGGTCACGTAGTGGTATGCTATGGAGTTGACTGGTGCAATACGTACCAGGGCCCATGGGTTACCTGTTTCCATGTTTTTGATCCATGGCCTGGAAACGGCAAAAGTGAATGGGATACAGAAGAATTAAGAATAAGATGGATGGGGGCCATAAGTATAGATGTACAATCAGGACGATAATATTTGAAAAATTTGAGAGTGTAAGATATTTTGTGTAACGTTACCTTGAAATAAGGCTTCAACAACAGTCAAAAATTTACTGATTCTGAAACTGATCCACCTGTTTTTTAGCATCAACTGCCTTATTTATATAATGTCCCGGATTTAATGGATTGGCACCGTCACCGGTAGAAACTCCTTTTTTTACAGGAAGAGGAGGCATATTGGCAGTGTTTATGCTGAGAGTATTGTATTCAGCCATAAAAGTGCCGGTAGCACCAAGTGCTTTTGACACATCTAAAGCTGCTATATAAATAGTGCCGTCTTTTGTCAGGTAATATTTTTCAATTTTCTTATCTATTTCGTCATAACCTGAACGTATCTTTCCTCCTTCAACAGAAGGAGTTAAGTGGAGTTTTTTCAGAAAAGGTTCTGCCTCTAAATAAACTACCTTATCGACAGACATGATCTTACCTTCGAATTTTGCTCTGTCTACTGTTACTTCAGGCAGAGAATTATTTTTACATGATATAAAAAAACATGTAATGATTAATATAAGAGTAAGTAATATTTTTTTCACAATATCCCCTCCTCGTATAATAGTAATATATGAAAACGGAATTTAAGGATTTTATAAAATCCAAAACCGTAAATTCATACTTAATTAATAATACCTAAATTAAAATTGATGAAATTTTATAGGTCTAAATACATACAGTTGTATGAG
>JBEHWP010000705.1:0-3694 GCA_040217665.1 Vulcanimicrobiota bacterium | reverse complement strand
GAGAGCTTCAAATCTTGCTCTTACATTTCCCGTAGTTCTCAGATTGCCTGTGCTCAGAGACACAATGGCAAGAGAGAGTATGAGCAGTATTATTAATATTGACAGTACCATAATAAGGGCTATCCCTTTATTCTCATAGAGTGAAATATTTTTTTTCATAAATCTGACTCCTTTGTTGTCTGAACCGGGATGGGCAGGATGCAGGATTAGCAGGATTGCTTGCCGGTAGTTGATTTCCCTTTCCCTTTCTCCCGGTAATTGTCTGAACCGGGATGCACAGGATGAAAGGATTAACAGGATTTGCTTGCCCGTAGTTTGATGCTTTCTCCCTTTCTCCCGGTAATTTTTTCAGTGAATTATTTATTTTATGATTGTATATAAAAGATTTGTATAAATTGATTTTTACATTTCATAACCTGACCTGTTTTTCATATTTATATAATATCATATTTTAATATTTTAGAAAAGATATTTGTTTTTTTATTTTTAATTTATTTTTAATGTATATGGAAATTTTCTGTAATGGCAGTGCCGGTAAATGAATTTTTCACAGGAATATTACTCCTTTATGAAATGGAGCTGTAAATGAATATGGTAACAAGAGCTGAATTCGCGAGGTTAATTTTCAATTTTTATGAGTTAAGGAAATGCATGTAATATTATATTCTGTATTGATAAGAAAATTCCTTTAAATGTTTGAAGTGGAGTTTTTGGGATGAAGGATAACAGGATTTTTTTAGAGTTGAAAAATTATATCAATTTTGATATAATATAAAATATGAGCTGGGAAATTGAATTTTACGAAGATGATAAACAAAATATGCCTGTAATAGAGTTTTTATTATCTCTACCGGCAAAAGAGCAGGCTAAAGCTAATTGGACTATTAATTTATTGGAAAGAACCGGGGTTAATCTTACTCAACCCTATGTAAAACATTTAGAAGGGGCACTCTGGGAATTAAGAACAAACAATAACAGGATATTATATTTCTTGGATAAGAATGTCTTTGTTTTACTACATGGCTTTAAAAAGAAAACTATGAAATTGCCTGTAAGAGAAAAAGAAATAGCGTTAAAAAGAATGGAAATTTATCTTAAAAGAGGTGAAGAAAATGGCTAGATGGTCAACGCTTAAACATAAATTACTTGAAAATCCTGAAGTAATGAAAGAATATAAAAAACTTCCTTCTGTAGATATAGCGGCACAGATTATTAATGCAAGAGCCAGAAAGGGAATAACTCAAATAGAACTTGCTAAATTAGCAGGTACAAGTCAATCTGCTATAGCCAGGTTGGAGAGAGGTAATTACACGGGGTATACAATAAAGACTTTAATTAAAATAGTAGATGCCCTGGATTTTAATCTGGATATAAAATTATATTCTAAAAGCTGAATTTATTACAACAAATAAATTCACTTTCAGTGAAAAAGGATTTTTCTATTGAAATATTTAATATATAATTCAGAAGTGAAATATATAAAGAGAGATGGAGATGAAGAATATGCAGGTTGACACAAAAACCACTAAATATATTCCGCCGAAGATCGATAAAAAAACCGGTCGCCGCCAAGAAAACCTCTGAAACTAAACAGCAGAAAGATACATCTCCTGTAACCGCCCCGAAGGGAGAAAGCGTTGAATTATCAAAACAGGCAAAAGAAAAATTACAATCGAAACCATCACAGGCACCTGTTACTGATAATTCCGGAAGTGAACCATCTGTATATAATAAAGTTAATAAATGGATATCTGACAAATCGGAAGATACTTATAAATGGGTTACAGGCAAATCTGAAGATGATAGTAAATATATTGATCAGGACAGTAAAGACAAATGGCTTGCCGAACTGAAAAAGTCCGACCCTGAGAGATATAAAACCTTTATGAAAAACCAGATTGATGCAGAAATAACCGGTAATGAAGCAAGTGAACGGTCAGGACAACTGATACAGGAAGGCATTGAAAAATCAAATCCCGATGTGCTGCTGAAAAGTGCCATTACGGGAGTAGATCAGTATGAGCTGCAGAAACAGAATGAAGAGACAGATAAAAAACAGATGGATCTGGCAAAAAATAAATTTTCTAATAAGGATCATGTAGGTAACCTGCTCAACTCCCAGCAGGACATAAATAAATCCAATCTTGCAAGTGCCGAAGCCACTCAGAAACTGGCAAATGAAATAGACGGTATGGTCACTTTAGGTGCGTCAGGCAATCTGGTAGATGCAAAAAATGCATATAACCGTGGGGATTATAAAGAAGCTGCACTGGATGTCGGTTATGCCGGAGTAAAAGTTGCAGGTTCTGCCCTTCTTTATTCCGGCGTGGCTGTCAAATGGGCAGGGCAGGGCCTGAGTAAACTCGGCGCTGCAGGAGATAAATTGCTCGAATCCGTTGCGCCGGAAGCATATCAGGCTGTAAAGTCAGGCACCGGTGCTGCAAAAGAACTGGTAACAGAAGGAGTATTTAATATTGCAGATAAAATAGCAAAACCTCTTACAAACCTTGATGGTAAAACCCTTCTTTACACACCTGTAAAAGAACTTGGCAGCAAAGGTGCCGGCGAGATTACTTCCTTTTTAGGCAAAACTGCACAGGAAACATGGGATGTACTGACTATGGATGCAGGTAAAGCTGCATATAATACTACAGGTAAAACAGCCAATAATGTGTTGAATAAAATAGGACAGACAGGTGAAAATTTACGATCCTGGGGAAAGCCCACTGATTTATCTGTGGGATAGGGGATAGGGCTGGTAGAAATAAAGTTATTGGAAAGAATAATTTGGTGAAACTGTAAAAACATGTTATACTCAGGTAGGAGATGACTTCTATGAGAAAATGTTCCGATGAGAAGAAAAATAAAATTAAACAGACTATGGCAGAGACAAGAGAAAAACGTAAAGATCAGATATGTAAAGTATTTCCTTTAAAGATAGATATTTCTCATTTAAACAAGTCGGAACGTGAAGTTCTAAACATGTTCTTTGTAGAAGCGAAATGGATTTATAACAGCCCTGAAGAGTGAATTTTTTACCTTCCTTCCAGATCTGCTCTTTCCCGGCTTCTGTTATTTCTCTCATAGCTGGGTCACCCCCTGCAGTTCAAAATTCTACAACTCCGGAGGAGTTATAATCTCAATGAAATTATATCCCTTTACGGGTTATTCAGGCACTCATCATGGTTATCCAGATTCCTGAGCCTGTATACATCATCAACTATATCAAAAGTAAATCTGTAATGTATATCCACTCTTACTTCCCAGATATTATTAACTCCCTGCATTTTCTTTGTATGTAATGATGGATGATATGGATTCTGGCAGAATAATCTTAAAGCCTTTTCCACTTTTTTCTTCAACCTGGCGTCAAGCTTCTTAAAAGCCTCTTTGAATCTATCTGATCTGCATATCTTCATGAATTTAAATCCTTTATCAAATCTTCAATATTCTCAAAATCCTTACAATTACCATCCTTGAAATCCCTGTCAGCTTCTTTCTCTCCTTCCTGCCATCTTTTACTGAAAAACCATTCTTCATCTCTATTAATAACCTTCTGAGGAGTTAAAATAATTCTGTTGCCTTCAACCTCAACAGCCAGCAAATCATGCTCTTTTAACTGCAATGTTTTCCTTATATCAGCAGGCAGAGTTAATTGATTTTTCTTTTGTATCTGCAATAATTTCATAAAATC
>JBEHWP010000704.1:0-3700 GCA_040217665.1 Vulcanimicrobiota bacterium | reverse complement strand
ATAACAGAAATATACGAAGGCGATATTTTTTTTGCGTAAGAGCACCATGTAGAGATTTGTCGGTTATAATTTGCCAAACCAGTGGGATAATTATCGCTGGCAGTAATAAGGATCAGTCAGGAAATAACTACATCATAGTTAAAGTTTATATCGTGATGCGTAATGCGTAATGCGTGACGCGAGGATACAATCGTTCTAATAATTGCCGGAGTTATTTTTCTTACAGTAATAAATGCTATTATAGCAGGGGCAGATTCTTCTGTCCCTGCAGATTAATAACAGATATATCCGGTTCAGGTAATTTTGCTTTTTCCTCAAGTTCCTTTCCATACTCTTTTAAAAACCTGATAAGTAAAAGTTCCAGTCTTTTCCTGGCACTTTCAGGTGCTTTACAGACCAGTAATCTGCATTCCATAGGGCGTTCTTCATAGATTTTACACAATTTTTTTTCTTTGTCAAACATGATGCAGTAGCCATCTTTACCTTTCGGGAGATAATAGGCTTTATCATCTATGATTTTTACGAGAGGAGGATTCAGACAGCAAAATCCGCATTGTTTGCAGGGATAAAAATATGACCATGAACTGGCAAAATTTATCATTTTATGAGGCCATGGAAGTTGAGGGATTTCTTCCCAATTAATGGGTTTCCACGGGAGAACAGCTTTGGGAGGTAATTTTATATTTTTATCATATTTCATAAAATCGATTTTAACCTGTCCAGCGATTTTTTCGCAGCAATGGCAACTGTTGTTACAGGATCTCTTGTTGCCTTTTCAAGATGAGGGATAGCCCTGTGATCTTTAAAACTTCCAAGCACTTCAACAGCAGCCTTTCTTACACCTGTTCCACTATCTTTTAAAGCCATTATCAGGTCAGGTATTACTACGTCATTGCCAATTTCTCCTATAGATAAAATAGCCTGTTTTCTTACCCCTTCATCGATATCTTCTTTTAACACCGTTACCAGTTCATTAATAATTTTCATCTCCCCGAGTTTTCCAAGAGATTCAATGGCACTTACTCTTACTGGAGAATGTTCGTCTTTAAGTTTTCTTATAAGGGGGGTAACGGCTTTCCTGTTCCTCTGATTACCAAGAGCCATAGCAGCTTCACGCCTCACATTCCAATCCAGGTCATTAAGTGCTTCTATGAGAGGTTCTACAAGCCTTCCATCCTGAATGTTCATCTGTAATATCTGACTTGAAGCCTGAGCTCTTTCAAAATCATCATTACTCTGTAACATATAAATAAGTTTTTCTATTTCATCCTTTGGTTCCTTCACAGGTTTTGGAGTGATTTTCTCGCTTACCTGTGGAGACTGGCCGTAAATTGATTCATGTTCAGATGCCGGTGTAACCTGATTAAATATAGTTCTCTGTCCAAGGCTGGCCTGGGCAAAAGCTGAAGAAATCTGGGCAGGATTCATAGGCCGTTCAACATTCTGGCCCGGTATCTGAGGATAAGCAGGAGGACGGCCATATGGTGTCTGCCCGTAGGGGGTATAACCATATGGATAAGCGGGCTGTCCGTAATGACCGGGTACCTGTCCGTAATGACCGGGTACCTGTCCGTAATGGCCGGGTACCTGTCCGTAAGGATTTGGTACCTGTCCGTAAGGAGGAGGTACCTGTCCGTAAGGATTTGGTACCTGTCCGTAAGGAGGAGGTGCCTGTCCGTAAGGAGGAGGTGTCTGTCCGTAAGGAGGAGGTGCATGGCCGTAAGATTTTCCTGTGTCAGGTCTGGCAGATACTCCGGAAGGTTTTACAGGAGTAACAGAGGTCTTTTCCTGTTGAACCGTCTGTTTAACGGGTTCTTCTGGCTTTTCAAGGGTCACAGTCTCAGTTTTTTCCCCTTTCATCGGTTGAAGTAATAATTTATATGCATCAAAATAATTTTCCTTGCAGAAATTAAGCAATTGTTCTTTCATCTCTTTAGCACTTGCATAACGTTTATCTATTTCATTTTCAAGAGCTTTCATGACTATTCGTTCAAGATCAGGAGAAAGCCAGTCTCTGACCTGTCTTATAGGCTGGAAAGAAAATGGAATTGGCACTATACCTGTAAGAAGATGGTGCATTGTTGCACCGAGAGCGTAAACATCACTCCTTGGTTCAGGATTACCCTTATATTGTTCCAGAGGAGCGTAACCTTCTGTGCCTACCGCTGTTTTCTGCGTATCTTTCGCAGGATTTATTACCCTTGCAATACCAAAATCTATTAGAAAAATTCTGCTTTCTTCCGATTTTAATATTACATTGGCAGGTTTCAGATCTCTGTAAAGGATAGGATGAGGTTTGTGATTATGCAGGTAAGATAAAACGTCACAGAGCTGTACTGCCCATATTACCACAAATTTTTCAGGTACCTGAGAATTACATTTTCTGAGGAAGCTTTCCAGATCTTCTCCTTTTATGTAATCCATTACAAGATAATAATTGCCTTTATCTGTAAAATAGTCTGTTATACTCGGTATATTTGGATGATCGAGTCTTGCCAGTATTTCAGCTTCTTCTCTGAATCTTTTTATGGCATATAATTGTTGCTCCGATGCTTCACCCTGGTTAAACATTACTTTTATAGCACGAAGTTTTCTCTCAGGTATGTCTTCGGCAAGGTAAACCATACCCATCCCGCCGGCTTTTATAGTTTTTATTATTCTGTAACGTTCTTTTAAAACAGCATTTTCCATAATTATTCCCTCATTATTATTATACCCTATAATCGGCAAAGAGTGAAGGGTGAAGGGGGAAGAGAAAAATTAATTATTAAACAATTATAGTTCTTTCAGAGATAGTTCTTTCAGAGAAGATTAAATCCTGCAAATTATATGTGCTTTTATAATAATCTATAATTTAGAATGGCTGTGACGCTTTTAATCCCTTCGCATTACGAGTTCGTTGTTATGGATAGTTATGAAATTTATTTTATTTATGGTGCTATATGGCACATAAAAAAAATATAAATTTTTGTAAGATTATAGTACAGGTTCACAATCTTCGTGTCACCCGTTATGTGTCACGAAGCCCTTAATTTCTAACAGGTTATGAAACTAACTAGTGAAATTAACTATATTTTAAAGAAGGAGAAATGGATATGAACTACATGTTTGATCTCAAAGAAGAGAAATTTAATAGAAGCAGAATAGAATATACTTCAGAGGAAACAAAAGAAAGGATGGAATTTTCCCTGGCTGCAATCAATTTCAATCAGGGACTCATACAGTTTGCTGAAACAAAAGCCAATACCCTCCTTGTAATAAACAGTATTTTTCTTGCCACTGTAACTGCTATGATGGATATAAATGTAGCTGAAACTCTCTTCAATACAATCTTCAGTACAGTAAGATTACTGTTCCTGGTAACAACTGCCTGTTCTATTATTACCTGTCTTATGGTAGTAATGCCCAAAAGTGATGATAATTCTATGTGCGGGAAAAAAGATTTAATATTTTTTATGGATATTTTAAGTTATCGTAACAGTGATAATTATACCTTTGAGTTCCATAAAACAAAAACAGCCACTCTTATAGATGATCTGCTCAGAAGAGGCTATATGACTGCATCTATAGCAAAAGAAAAATTTAACCGCTATAAAGTGGCTCAATTTATGACATTTATCTCAACTTTTCTCTGGCTTTCAGGCACCTGTATCTATTATTTTAAGTAAAATTTTTGCTGAAGTAATTTCACACAAAAGCT
>JBEHWP010000703.1:0-3707 GCA_040217665.1 Vulcanimicrobiota bacterium | reverse complement strand
CCTTCACTCTTCACCCTTCAAAATTATCATTTAATTATTTTTAACATGAAGAAATAAAACATAGTGGTAAAATGTCGGTAACAGAAGAAAAACAAAGTCTCTATCACATTTATCTCCCACAGCATAAGGAAGATGGGCAGTCGTTCAGATAAGAGCTTTTCTGCTTATCGGTGTTAAAATTTTAACTTCTTCGTTAAAAAATTAACATTCTGGTAACATTTTTTTATTGTTATCACTTACAGATGGATATATAATTAGTTAACAGATAAAATATTAAAGAAGGTGTTTTATAATGATACAGGGAATAAAAAATTTTACTCCTCTTACAACCATAAAAAAGTCCGATAAAAAAGCAGAAGTAAAAACTGAGCATTCAATCCAATTTGACGACAGGCTTCAGATAAACAGTTTCGTACCTCTTGAAACGCCTAAAAATTCTGTAAAAACTCTCTGTTCAGGTTTTGGTTATACAGAATTTCCTCAGGTTTCTCCTGACGGAGAAAAAATCATATTCAATGTTGTCGGCAATTACACTACATCCCAGATGCTTGAAATGGATTCTGACGGAAATAATATAAGATCACTTTTTACAAAAGAACGTCTCTCACCGGAGAATATAGGAGATTTCCTGAAAAAATATGAAGGTAAAATAGACGAACAGGGTACGTGGTCTCATGACGGAAAAACTATATATTACAGGAGCAACGAGAAAGGCACCTTCGGTATAGCCAGTTATGATGTGGAAAAAGATAAACAAAAATTGTTACTTCACAATCAAAATATGAATTTAAAACACCCTGTAGAAACAGAGAACGGATATATTACAGGTTATGGAGGTGAGCCCGGAGAAAAATTTAAAACATCTGAAAAATTTTCCGATATCTTCATAGGAAACCCCTCAGACGGGTCATACCATTTTATCACTCATTCCAACGGATCTGTTGCTTACAAACACCCTTCTACAATAAACGGACTGATAATGGCTCATAAAGAAGATAAAAGTAATAAAGACATATCAGATATAGTAACACTGGATCCGAAAACAGGTGAAGAAGTTAATCTCACCAATACTCCGAAAGCAGATGAAAAACATCCTTTTTATAATAAAAATATAAATCTCCTTGCTTTTCATTCCGATGAAACAGGGGATAAAAATATCTGGATCTCTACCCCTGAAGGCGACAAACGATGTCAGTTAACCTTCTATGGTAAAGCAGCCCAGTCTCCATGCTGGTCTCCTGACGGGAAGAAAATATATTTCGTAAAAAAAGGCGATGCCATTCCGGAAAATGAGCCTTTCTATAACAGACAGGCAGAAATAAAAGTAATTAATGTACGGAAGGCCCTTAAAGAACTGACAAAACAGGCAAAAGACATGGTGGAAAACCTAAAATCCATAGGAGCAGATAGAAAAGCTATTGAAATAGCAAAGGAAGAATATCATACATATAACTATTTCCTGGAAAAATATAAGGAATAGTCAAAAGTGAAGGGAAAGATGGCTTAATCGGTAAAGCTCGAAAAATTTAACAGGGAGGAAGGATTATGATAAAAAAAGTTAATAAAATAATAGTTATATCAGATGTCCACCTTGGTGAAGAGGGGTGTCTCTTCAATGATAAAAACATATTTCATGAATTTAAAAATAAAATATCGTCGGAGACCAGAAAGGGAACTGTTGATGAACTTATAATTCTGGGTGATCTCTTTGATCTGTCTCTTGCGTCCCAGGAAAAAGTATATGAAAAAGCACGGGAATTCTTTAGCGAATTAAAAGAGATTGAGCACCTCCAAAACATAGTGTTTGTCCCGGGCAATCATGACCATCACATATGGACTTCAATCATAGAAGACGAACAGATAATTAAAAAAATAAAAAATGGCGACATACCGGAAAAAAGCCTTCAAAGAGTTAATATTACCTATGAAGACAATACCTTCCTCAGAGGCTTTATGAAAGGAAGTAAGAAAAAACTTGTTGTAACCTATCCGAATCTTTTCAGGGATACAGGAGGAACATTATATTTCTTTCATCATGGCCACCTTCTTGACAGGATTTTTACACCTGCAAATACTGTTATTAAGCCGGAATCACTTCAGGAACTCGAAGCATTCAATGCATCATGGATTGAAGGTATATGGTATCACACAGGACAGGCAGAAAGACTGGGAACACTGGTTAATAAAGGGTATAAAGAATTTATCGCAATGAAGACCTTTATAGAAAATTACCTGGAAAAATTTCATATAAAAGGTAACACCATCAGCGCAAGGCTCAGAGGAATGAGAACAGACTCTTTGACTTCTGAAATCTCCCGGTATCTGGAAGATTCTATCGGATGGTACAGAGATACCCTTTATACACCCATGAGTTTTATATTCGGCCATACCCATAAAAAAAGTGAAGGCAATACTCTGAATATAAAATCAAGGGATATAAAAATCTATAATACAGGAGCATGGCATGGAGATATTTCTCTGGCTTCCTATATTTTAATAGATGGAAATAAGGAACCGGAACTGAAACATCTCTGAATACCGTTCCAGGTAAAAGGGTATCCGTAAAAAACTTCTGCATAGAAGCTGATAAAATGGTTACTAACTTATCTGAAGCAGTAATAAGTACTGAGTGGTAAGGAGAATTTCAATCATTTTACCTATGTAAGGCCACTTCTCATATACAGAGGAAACCCATGTATGATAGAGGGGCCTGCACTGTTTGGCAGGGATATACCGGAACAAATCCTGAATAAATTAAAATCGGGCTATATAAATATATGGCTCATTCCACGGGGGAGTGAGCCATTTGAGATAAGAAACTGGGATAATAATAAACCACTATTCAACGAAGAATTTAAAAAGATTTTCTACGAACATTACAAATGTAAAAATCAGACAGAATATTTCTCTATCTGGATAAAAAAATCGTGACCCGTGACGGGTGACGCGAAATAGTAAGGCCCTATTCGATCATACGATCAAACAGGGTATCACAAGGGTAAAAGTCTCTATGCATAAAAGGAGTGTTGAGTATGTCGTCCATATCGACGAGATACCTGTCCTGTTGTCTAAAAGGATCTATATGAGGTTCGTCAGATCCCTTTTTCCTGTCTTTACTTATATGGGAATCCGCTAAAGGTTTGATAACCTGATCCAGAGGGGGTTCAGTTTGAACACAGTAATGTTTCAATATGTGCATAACAGCACCTCCCTTCCATCATTAATTTTATTATACCATAAAAGGGAATGGTGTTAAAGACGATTGTGTTTAAAAATGACAGGTAATTTTATGCGTCACAGATGTTTTCCCCACTCACGGCTCACTGTTTCGCTTTTTTCTGCAGTATATTCAAAAAAGTCGGGTCAATATTATATCCTGCTTCAGTTATTTTTTTTGCATCTTCCAGTGCTTTATCATATTCTTTATTCATATAATAAGCAAAAGCCCTGTTACTGTATAATTGATAAGAGGAAGGTTCAAACTTTAATGCAGTTGTAAAATCAGCAATGGCTCTATTATATTCCCCTCTTTTCATATAAGCCATACCTCTCCCGTTCAGACTCACTACGTAATCAGGTTTGAGATTGATGGCATGAGTGAAATCCCGTATAGCTCTGTCATAGTCGTTTTTATTAAAGTAAGCAGAACCCCGGTTATAATAGGCTTCCACAAGTTCAGGATTCAGAGAGAGAGCATGAGTGAAATC
>JBEHWP010000702.1:0-3710 GCA_040217665.1 Vulcanimicrobiota bacterium | reverse complement strand
AGCCGGTAGAAAAATATCATAAATATTATGAAGAAGCATCCATTATTGCAGGAGACTATCATTTTATCAGAAAATATATGCCATTATCTCTTTCAGGCAAAATAATAATAACAAATACGATAACACCTTTTGATATAGAGGAACTGAAGAAAAGACATGTGTCAAAATTAATTACTACAACACCTGATATACAAGGACGTTCCTTTGGCACCAATGTTTTAGAAGCAGTACTTATGGTATTAATCGGAAAAACACATGAAAATATTACAGATGAAGATTATCTTCATCTGATAAAAGAACTTCATATTCTACCACGGATAGAAAATTTTGTATATTAACCATCAGCCATCAGCTATCAGCTAAAACATAAAACTCCTATTTTTGCTGACTGCTGACTGCTGACTGATGAACACTACTTAACTAAATATTCAAATTCCTCTCTGAATTTATCAACGGAAACATGAGCTATTTGAGCCAGTTTTGCCAGTTGATCTTCATCTTCAAAATCGCTCTTCTCAAGTCTTATCATATATTCTGTGGCAATCTTGAAGGACAGTGATGTTACGTCTACATATCTGACCCTGGTTTTTTTAGTTTCAGGATCAAATATTTCTTTAAACGGCATAGGAACTATCTGATCACCCTGAATGGAAATAAGGGCATTTTTGCCTCCCTTTCTCAGAAACTCGAAAGCAGCATACCCCAGATTCCGTGTATAATCTATATCGAAAGCACATGGATTAACACACCTGAGTTCATAACCGAATTCCTGATCTACGAGACGTGTTTTTATACCGAACTCTTTAAGTCTGTTTTTAACTGCTGTTTTTATAATATCTGAAAAATTAAGTTCAGACAGTCTTATATGTCCGTATTCATCTCTTTCAAGAGACTCATGAGATGTAAGCAATGCTTCCAGTTCTTTTGTGTCTATAAATTCTAAAAATCCTTCTGCCAGAAGTGCCACACCATAACCTGCATCAACAGCAAGCCTTTTCATTATAGAAGCTACAATATGATCGACAAGAAGTTTCAATGTTATTCTGCCATTAAATTCTTCAGGTATAAGGGTAATGGTAGCGCCTGCTGATTTACCTATTCCCAGAGCAAGATGGCCTGCCTTTCTGCCCATACAGATTACAACATACCATCTGCCTGATGTTCTGGCATCTTCTGCAAGAATAGATGCAAGCCGTGCACCTTCTGCTCTGGCTGTTTCAAATCCGAAGGTAGGTATACCTGCAGGAAGAGGTAAATCATTATCAATTGTTTTCGGTACATGGGCTACTCTGAGATCATATCCCATATATTCAGCCATCTCGGAAACCTTCATAGCGCCAAAGGCAGTATCATCTCCGCCTATGGTTACAAGATAACTCAGATCCATATCTTTGAGAGTTTCCACAACATTTTTCAAACGGTCTTCACTTCTGGTAGGATTTGCTCTTGAGGTTTTCAATATACTCCCACCTGTGAGATGAATTCTGCTGACCTTTGGAATATTAAGAAATTCAATAACTTTTTTCCCCTGTTCAAGATATTTAAATCCCTCATATATTCCGATAACACTGTAACCATTGTTTATAGCTTCTATTGTGGCAGCACTTATAACAGAGTTTATTCCTGGCGCAGGGCCTCCTCCTACCAGAATTCCCAGTTTTTTACTTTTTTGCATAAATCACACCCCTAAAAAAATTCATTTGCCGTTAATTATAAATGATTGACACGGTAAAAGCAATAAGGATAGCTTTTTTTTTCGACTCAGACAGAGTTTTTATTTATCTTTAAGACTTTCACCTGCCCGGACCTAATCTGTATATTTCTTTGCCAGTAATATGGCATTTACTCCGCCAAAACCAAAGGAATTACTCATGGCAATATTTACCTTCTGTTCTCTCGCTTTATTTGGAACATAATCGAGGTCGCAGTCAGGATCAGGTTCTTCATAATTAATAGTAGGAGGTATTATATCTTCCTTGACGGTAAGCAATGTAGCCGCAAATTCGATTGCTCCTGCTGCACCCATTGTATGGCCTATCATCGATTTATTTGAACTTACAGCCAGTTTGCCGGCATGAGAGCCAAAAACCTTTTTTATTGCACAGGATTCAATACGATCATTATATGGTGTTGATGTACCATGGGCATTTATATAATCAACCTGTTCAGGCCTTATATTTCCATCGTAAAGGGCAAGCTTCATAGCTTTTTGCGCTCCCTTTCCTTCCGGGTCAGGGGCAGTAATATGATGACCGTCAGCATTCATTCCAAAACCTATTATTTCTCCATATACAGGTGCATTTCTTCTCTTTGCAGATTCAAGAGCTTCCACAATGAGAATTCCTGCGCCTTCAGCCATTATAAAACCATCTCTGCCCTTATCAAAAGGTCTGCATGCTTTCTTCGGCTCATCGTTTCTCCCGGTAAGTGCCTTCATATTACCAAAACCTGCCATAATTAAAGGATGAACTACTGTGTCAGTGCCTCCTGCAACCATTATATCTACAACCCCTTCTCTTATAAGACGAAAACTTTCACCTATACAATGAGCACCGGTGGCACATGCAGAAGCTATACTGTAATTAGGGCCTTTTATATTAAAATGTATACTTATCTGTCCCGGAGCCATGTTGTTTATCAACATAGGTATAAAGAAAGGACTTATTCTGGAAGCACCTTTTTCGATAAATTTTTGATACTGTTCGTAAAATGTTATCATACCTCCGAAACAGCTTCCTATAAGAACACCAGTAGATGTACTTATATCATCTGTAACTGTAAGTCGAGCATCTTCCAGAGCCATTTTGGCAGCACAGAGGGAAAAATGATTAAAACGACCCATTCTTTTCACTTCTTTACTGTCCATAAAATCTGCAGGATTAAAATCCCTGGCTTCTCCTGCAACCTGGCTGTAAAGAGAAGAAGGATCAAATGACGAGATTCTGTCAATATTCGACACCCCTTCTTTAAGGCTCTTCCAATATATATCTTTCCCAACACCGTTACAGCATATTGTTCCAATCCCTGTTACAACAACTCTTCTGTTTTTCATAGTTCACCTACCTCATAATGTTAAAAATTCTTGACACATCAGTAACTAACAGGCATGACCGGATCGGTCACAACCAGATATGAAAATTAACAAACAGCGAAGCATATGACTTCATTATTTTCATATAAAACTTACTCAGTTCAGAGCAAAAATGCTTTTTACAGCAGGCAAAAGTTCTTTATGGGATTCTATAATAATATAAGGAGATGCTTTTTCAAGTATCTCAGGAGAATTCCATCCGCATGAAATGGCAATACATTTTATCCCGAGTTTTTCTGCACTTATAATATCCATAACTGTATCACCTATCATAACACATCTATCAGGAGAAAAATTAAAATAATCCATAACTTTTTTTATTTTCATTTCCTTTTCACTTATCCCGTCATCTCCTCCTGAAATTATGGAAAAAATATCGCAAAGATTTTCTTTTTCAAGTTTTTTTCTGATTTTTTCTTCCGGTGTAGTTGAAGCAATACCCATATAATAGTATTTATTTAACTCCAAAAGAATTTCTTTCATATTATCAAATAATGTAAGGTCATCGTAATTTACAATTTTACTCTCATAATTTAAAATCTCCGGTATATCTTTCTCTGAAAACCCTAATCTGTAAAAATTATTCTCCCATTTCGAATCATACCATGAACGAAATTCT
>JBEHWP010000701.1:0-3711 GCA_040217665.1 Vulcanimicrobiota bacterium | reverse complement strand
GTATCCCGTCTTATAGGAGCACCTCCCGGGTACATTGGTTATGATGAAGGGGGACAGCTTACCGAAGCAGTAAGACGTAAACCATACAGCGTGGTTTTACTTGACGAAATAGAGAAAGCTCACAGAGAAGTTTTTAATGTTCTGCTTCAGATACTTGATGACGGCAGACTGACAGATAACAAAGGGAAAACAGTGGACTTTAAAAATACCGTTCTTATTATGACTTCCAATATTGGCAGTCAGTATCTTCAGGAAGCGGGAGAGAGTGAAAAAGATTTTGAAGAGAAAAAAGAAAAAGCCCTTGAAATGTTAAAGGTTCACTTCCCCCCGGAATTTTTAAATCGTATTGATGAAACTATAGTGTTCCATCGTCTCGGTATGGAACAGATAAAAGAGATTGTCACTCTTATGATAAATGAATTAAAAGAAAGACTTTACGAACATAGAATAGACCTCGTTCTGTCCGATAAAGCCAGAGAATTTCTTGCAGAGGAAGGTTTTGACCCCAATTACGGAGCAAGACCTCTCAGAAGAACCATTCAGAGATATGTGGAAAATCCTCTTGCAAAAAAGCTCCTGAACGGAGAAATTATGGAAGGAGACGAAGTTTTTCTCGACTATCTCCAGGGGGAACCGGTATTTAACAGAATGAGCGGGGAAAAAGTGGCTTAAAGTTATGACGGCAGACAGGTATTAACGGAACATCCTGCAGAGAACAGGTATGTGCAGGATGTTTTATTTACTCGATGCCCTTAAAGGAGAAACAGTAGAAAAAGTGGCAAAAAAGAATTTCATCAGTATTTTGCCTCTGAGGGTCAGGAAAAAAATGTAAATTTCTTTTCAGTATCTGTGCAACAATTATATCTCAGGCAATAATGTTGTAGTATAGCGCCTTTTGCGTATCTGCTCTTCTCTGGCAAGAAGAGACATTATAACGGTAAGTAAACAGACAAAACCTCCTGCCAGATAGGCATAATGAAATCCTGTGGCTATCACTTCAACAGGAAGATTGGCATAATTTATCTTATCTCCCTGGCCTGAAACATGACCTGCAGCAGTGAAAATCATTTCAAAAATACATACTCCCCCTGCGATGCCGAGTCTTGTTACCATTCTGAATATACCTGACACAATACCCTGTTTCCCTTCGGGAGCCATACCTACGACTACAGTATTATTGGAGGTAAGGAAACTGGCATATGATACGGCAAGAAATACAAAATATATTATAACAGGTATGAGACCCGGTACTGTGAGAAAAAAGGAAAACATAAAAGCAGAAAAGGTAGCAAGAACCATTGAGGCAGTGCAGACAATCCTGGGGTTTATCCTGTCAGAAATTCTCCCTGCCGCAGGCCCTACAAGCATATAAACGATGGAATATATAAGCAATACCAGGCCTGCATGTTCCGCTTTCAATCCTTTAACTAACTGCAGATAAAAAGGTATGAGGAAATTATTGCCTGCAAGATATATGTAGGCAAGTAAAGTAGCAATATTTCCGTAAGTAAAAGCTTTATTTTTAAAAAGGCTTAAATCCATAAGAGGAAATGGTGCTTTATTTTCCCAGAAGATAAATAGAGAGAGAGAAGCTGCAGATATGGCAAAACATACAATAATCAGAAAGGAAGTCCATCCATATTCCTGTCCGCCGTTCAGACCGTAAATAAAAGAAAGGGAACAAATAAAACTCAAAAATGCACCTTTCAGGTCAAATCGTTCCGACTCTTTTTCCTGTCCTGCCATATGGTCATCAGGCATAATTCTTCTGCAGCAAATTATTGCCATAATACCGGCAGGAACATTTATAAGAAATATCCAGTGCCATGAAAGGTAACCTGTTATTATACCTCCGAGAGGAGTACCTACCATAATACCCAGTGCCGCAGCAGTGGCAAGTGTTCCGAAAGCTGCCCCTCTTACTTTTTCCGGCATAAATTTCGGCACCATTGCAGGAGTCATAGCATAGAGCACCGAAGCTCCTATACCCTGAATGGCACGGCCTATAATAAGCCAGTAAAGTTGAGGAGCAAGGCCGCACATAAGAGAACTCACAGTAAACAGGACAAGACCGAAGATAAAAAACCTCTTTAAACCAAGCCTGTCTCCCAGTTTGCCGGAAATCATCAAAAGACTTGCAACGACCAGGTTATATGCCAGTGATACCCAGGAAACATCGGCAGGAGTGGCGTGAAAATAACCGGCAATAACAGGAATAGATATATTTACAATATATGTATCCAGATTAACCATAAAAGAACCAAAGGCAATACTTAATAATATAAGTTTCTGTCTGTTTTTATCTGTAACAACAGTAGAATTATTCATCCTGTATTTCTCCATTCATAAAATCTATTTACATATAACTACAGGTCAAGTATAATACAATTTAACATAACAATTAATAAAAATCAACTTATCAATACAGGTCTGGAGGCACGTTTTATGACAGAGAGAATTTTAATTGCAACCCTGGCAGATGATCCTCATACACAGGGTCTGTTTAATTTTACAAGGATTGCAATAGAGGCAGGATTTGATGTACTATCTTTACCGCCGGGAGTAACCGGTGAAAATATACTGGAACATATTCAAACATATGATCCTGAATTTATCGGTTTCAGTTACAGATTAAGCCCGGACATAGGACTTAATCAGATGTCATATATTATTCATCGCATGGCAGAACATAATCTACTGGAAAGAACTAACGGAGAAAAGAGAAAAATCGCCTTTGCAGGCTTACCTGCAACAGTAGATCTTGTATGTCTTTCTTTAAGCGATTATTCTATAACAGGCATAAAACAGAGCCACGAACCTCTTGATTCTGCGGAAACAGTCCTTGATTATCTCGGAGTTTATGATGAAAGAAGAGAAAAAATCCTGAAAAGTGCAAAAGAAAGACTCACCCCTCCGAGAATAAAAGAACTGGACAGTCTTGCAGAACTTGTATCAGGCGATATTTCCATAGAACCACCTCTTGATATTCCATCGGAAATGGCAAAAAAATCTTATACGACAAGGATAAGAGAAGTATGGCCCCGGAGACCCATAATAAGAACCCATTATGGCGAACCGGGAGAAACAATAGCACCTACGGTAACCGGTATAGAAAAAATAGCAGAAGCAGGAGTGGTAGATGAAATATCTCTCGGTTCATCAGATCTGTCCCAGAGATATTATAATGAGCCTGAGAAATGGTCAGGAAAGAAAAATGACGGAGGCGTGCCTTATAAAAATTTCCATGATCTGGTTCTTCTGAGAGAAGCTGCCAGACGTGGAAACTATCCTTCTGTAAAACCTTATGCCCATGTTGCCGGTATGGAAGCCTTTGTAGACGAATGTATAAAAGCTGACATGTTAACAGGTTCTCACCAGGCTGTACCTCTTTTCTGGTTCAACAAACTGGACGGTAGAGGCCCTTCCGATGTATCAGAATCAATTAAAGAACATATAAGAACAGTAAAAAAATTGACAGCTTATAATATACCGGTGGAAATGAATGATCCGAATCACTGGAGTTCCAGATGGGCTTCAGATGCAGTTGTAGTGGCAGATTACGGTCTTATTGCATCAGTAATGATTGCCTGCGGCGTGTCTGATATGGTATTACAGATGCAGTTCAATAAACCGAAAGAAACAGGTGATTACGGAGATATTGCTAAATTCCTCGCGGCAGGGGAACTTGTAGAAAAACTTATACCGTCCGAT
>JBEHWP010000700.1:0-3717 GCA_040217665.1 Vulcanimicrobiota bacterium | reverse complement strand
GTCTTTATATAATCTGGGACAGTCACATTTCCTGATGTTATTTTCTTTCAAACAGTTACAGATATACTTCCCCTGTTTTTTTGCACCGCTCACTATTGAAGAACCGTCACCGCAGAGTTCAAGTTCCATCGGGTCAATAAGCCCTTTCTTTATGGAAGGTTTTACACCGAGTTCCATAAGTAAGTCCTGAAGTCTTTTAGTAAGGTCATTCTGTCTGGGCTGTTCTGAATTTGCCAGCAGTTCTTCTGCAAGTTTCTGAGTAACAGAGTCCTGTTTCTGGTGGTCTACTTCTTTCTTCTGTTCCTTTTTCTTCTTCTTATCTTCTTTCTTGAAATTCCTTTTATGCCAGCCTTTATCCAGTTCAGAAGGTTTCTCTATGTGAGAGCATTTCTTCTGATAAGGGCCGTCCTGGAGTCTGTGGAGGAAATCATAAAAAGTACCTACAGAAGGAGATTTACCGGGCTCCCAACCCGCTATAACAGACAGGAATTCATCCGAACGCAGCCTCTTTGCCCATCTGGTAATACTTGTTTCGTTTAACATTACCATAAGGATAAGGGAACGGAGAACACATACAGGATCACGTGGTTTTCTTCCTCTCGGATCTGGAGAATAGAGGGAAGCGAGTAATTCTGCTACGGGAGAGAAGTCTATGTCGGAAATTATAATTTTTTCATCTAAATAGGAAAAAACTATTGCTTTTCTGGTGGATTTTATACTATTGTAAGCCTGCGTAAATGTTTGGATAAATTCCACCTCCTTTCTTTGTGATATTATATTTATCACAGAAAAGGAGTGATTTTTTTAGAGGTTTTTTAAAAAATTTCTTGTAATTTTATTTTCGAGAGCTTAAAATTAATGAATTTTTAGAAGAAAAAAGTAATTTTTTCAGAGAGAAGAATTTTCCGAGAGGACTCTGAATCAAATATGAATACTTCTACTACTATTACAGCAGAAAATATAGCAATATTTTCATCTACTGCAACCGGTGGACATAGATGTACATTTTTGCGGTGGATATCCTTATCAGGACTTAAGATTTACAATTACAGGAGACATAGATGTACATTTTTACACCGGAACTCTCTGCAGTTACTCCACTTACACAATCTTACAGCAAGATACTATAGGATTTATAGCAGGTTAAATATACATAACCACCATATGACCTATTATAAAAATACTGGATACAATAGGAAGAGCTTTTCACTTAAAAGATCCGAAAGGAAGAGTGATACATTTTTACACAGGATCTGGTTAAATAGGAGCTCTACTGACTACAATACTAATTGGTATTATAACGATTGGTTTAAACTGTATAAAAATACGTTAATGATATCAAATACAACAGGATTTTAGCATGTACATTTTTCGAGGAGATATCTATTTAAAATTTGTACAATTTTCAGAAGGATTTTCCAACTATGGAAGAACCGTCACCGCATAGTTCAAGTTCCATATTGAGGCTTTTATCTATTTCGTCAAATCTTTCTTTAGTTTTTTTTCAACTGTATAAAATCTTTCATCCATTAACTTTCCTCGATAGTCTTTCTCTTTCCGCATGACTCTTTTCCTTCTGTAAATACGGGGGATTGGAGTTCAGAAAAGGTGTCTTTAAGATGCTTTTTTTTTTGTATTTTTTATAGTAAGTTTTAATGTCGCCTTTAGTAATATTTTTATTCCTATTATTTAAATTCTAACAGGATTATTTTTTACAGGCCCTGATAATGGTTATAGTTTTTAAAATAATAAAAAAAGAAAGGAATCACTAAAAATGTTTAATTTAAATTCACATGTTAATTTTGTTTCAAATTTTAAAAATCTTATGTTAACTATACTCTTATATATAACTTTTTTATACTTATCTATTAATTATTGTTACGCTTCTCCCTGTAAATATATTATATGGGGATATACATGTAATATGGACTCACCTTGCTCTAATGTAGAAGTTGTGTTAACCGATGTAAGAACTGCTCGTATCGTAGATAAAACAACATCTACATCAGAAGGTATATACATGTTCTGGTTATACGAAGGAGGGGGCAATTATAATGTATCTATTTCCGGTGGTAAGATTATAGGTTACTCTTCTTCTTGCGGTACGTCATCTTCATTGGGTGGAACTGTAATTGTTCGGGAAAATCGAGCTATTCGGCTGGACCTTGATTATAATGATAAATATATGTATAAAAATAAAACTGAACAATATTATGATTATATTTGCTATATAACAGAAACAGGTAATCATTATCACGCTTATGGTTGCAGGTGTTTATATAATAGTTGTATACCTGTTCCATATGGATATGCAAAATATAAGGGATTACAACCCTGCACAGAATGTTTAAAGTAAATTAAAAAATAAAAAATGTGACTCGTTGGTGAATAACTGACGGGTCACATAGGTTTTTCATTTATATTATAATTTCACACCCTGCATGGGCAAAGAAAAACCTGTTTCCCAGTGATGTTTTCAGAATAGCTTCTTTTTCCGGCCCTGTACAGTGACATGCACCGATTTCCTGTACTCTATATTTATTTAATGCTTCAATAGTTTTTTCAATTCTCATAGTGTCGGCATCTGCCAGATGAGTTCCCCCTGTTACCGCATAAATCCTATCAACATGAAGCTTTTCCGATATATGATCCATTATATTAACCAGGCCGGTATGGGCGCACCCCAGAAGCAGAATAATTCCTTTATCTGTATTGATTGCCAGTGAATAATCATCCAGGAATGGATCTGTTTCTAATTCTCCTGTGGTTTCTGATATGGCAAATAAATTTTTTTCCGGCAATTCAAAGGCATTTTTTCTTTTTACTTCACCTGTAACATATAAACCTTCGTCTATCTGTGTAAAATCTGTAATCATCCTGAATTCAGCTCCAAGTGACTCAAGATATTCCCGTCTGAAAGGTATGCCGGCAAATGATTTTTTTTCACCTTTTAAGCTATATCTTATTGAAAATACAGACGGATGGGCATAAACCGGTAAAGGCCTCTTTATATACTTGAATAATTTTTCCATGCCACCGCAATGATCGTGGTGGCCATGGCTGAGGATTAAAGCTTTTATAGTATGTAAATCCTTATTCAGTGTGATTGCATTTTCGATTATCCCGATACCTTTTCCCGTATCAAACAAAAAATTTCCGTAATCTGTTTCTATGAAGGCTGAAAAACCATGTTCTCCTATACATGGATAGAATGTTTTGACACTGTTATTACAAAGAATTGTTATTTTCATTTTTAATTTAACCTCTTCATTATTGAATAAATTCCATATATGGCGTACAGCACTTACTGGAACCTCCGCCTGATATAAATTCTATATCCCTATCAGTTAACTCTGCTGTTTCTTCCTTCAGCTCATTAATAGTAAAGTCAAAACCTGCTCCTTTTACAAAGGCTGCACGGGTTTCTGCATCTTTACACTCCATTACTTTTCTGGCAAACTCTTTATCTGTCTTTATTTTTTCAATATATAATTTTGCTGATTCCAAACTCATTAAAATTCCTCCTTAATTTATTAAAATATATTTCTCTTCGGAGAATTGAAAATCCTTCTAACATGATGTTTGAAATAGTTTTTTTGTATCATCTGTCATAAAAGGATAAAAGAATTTTTTTATATTCGATATTTACTTGTTGTTTTTTTATGTTATATTATGTTACGATTTAGTTTAATTTTACAAAATCAAAACCAAAATTTA
>JBEHWP010000699.1:0-3726 GCA_040217665.1 Vulcanimicrobiota bacterium | reverse complement strand
AACTTTCCATAACTGCACTTGCAGGAAAAATATCTCTTTTCAGTTCTCCTGCAAAAAAGGGCTTTTTATTTGAAATTACCCATCCGCTGACAGTGCCTTCAGGTGGAATATATATACTGCTGTCAAATTTAATTTCTTTATATTCATTGGAAAGTAGAAGTTTCACTCTCCCGCCGTTATTTCCAATCAATGCAATACAGGCATGATGAAAAGATATAAATCGTTCAATTGTAGCAAGAAAAACTGTAAATATTTTTCCTGTATCACTGGAAAGGTTGGAGGAAATAGCAGTTGTAATTTCTCCGGTTATATAAATTAATTCTTCTTTAAAGTGTTCGTGTACCTTCTCCCCCATACCGGTAAGATTCCCTTCTCTCATAAACTTAAAAATATAGTCTCATATACTGGCAGTATTTACCTGAAGTTCAAAGGTAATACCGAAAATATTCGATACAATTCTCATCTTTAAAATTGATTTTATCATTCTTCCAAGTTCATAATCAAAATAAATTATTTCCTTACCCTGAAACTTTCCTGCTTTTGTTTCTTCAATAGGATAGAGAATATTATTTATAACTGCACAGATCTTCTCTTCTCCGTAGAGTTCAAATTTTTCAAGACTGGAACGGACTATAAAATCAATGGGTTCTGCAAAATAAGGCAATTCCATGGTCATAGAATTTTCCCAGGAATCGCCTATTGATAGAAATCGTTGAGGAAATATCAATGTGCCCTTTATACCGGTTTTTACAGGTTCTCCTTCCAGGAATGTTATTTCTCCGTCCTGACTGAGACTTACCCTTCCACCTGCTCCGTTAAACGGAACTTCCTTAATATTTCCGGCAACTATATAGGTAGCTTTTTCGTTTAAAAAGCTTAATTCCATTACCCCTTCATCGAGTACATTCACAAGTTCCAGTACAATTGTTGCAATAAAGGTAGATTCAGCTATTTGAGGAACAGGGAAATTAACCTTTCTGGTAATCTTACCTGTAGTTTCGTAACGAATCTTCTCCTCAAAAGCTCCTGGTTTAAATTTCAAAGCTACTTTTAAATCATTTATAGATTTATCTATTTCCTCTCAGCCTCCATCAATAAAAGAAACTATATTATATCTATACTTTTGCACTTTTTCATAATTTCCTTGTTTTTACTGACTTTATAGTTAAATAATTTTGGGTTCTGGATTCTGGGGTTCGGGTTTTAATCTTCCTAACCCAACACCCAAAACCTAAAAGCTAAAAATTGAATAGATTATTTTTTTATAGTTTTTAAAATCTGCAAAAGTATAGTTATATCTCTATATATTATATTTTAACATGAATTGCAATCAAAGTTAAGACCTTTATGGTAAAAATCTATTTATATTGTTACTCTTACCCGTCAAGACAGATGAACTTAACGCCCTGCGGGCGAGTTGTTTAGAGTTGAGGGTTGAAGGTTGATAATTGTTCAACCATAAACTCTCAACTCTAAACCATATAATAGTTTAGCCAGAATGAAAATTCCTATACTATTAAATTCTAATAAATTATGAAATATACTATAAATTATGATATAATATCTTCCCGTCACATGGGATAAAAACAGCATGAAAGGAATGATAATTATGTTAAAGATAATATATGTGATAATATATATGATAATAATATTTCCCGGACCGGCTTATTCAAATGAACTTTCAGATCATATGACAGCAGGAAAAGAATATATAAAAGAACAAAACTGGGCAGGGGCGGCAGAAGAATTATCAGAAGCTCTGAAACTGGATAGAAACAACATGGAAATAAAACTTTCCCTGGGTTATGCATGTCAGATGATGGGAAAACTTGATGAAGCGGAGAAGATATATAAAGAAATACTGCAGGCAGCTCCACAAAATTTCGAAGCCTGTTATTATCTGGGAAAAATTTATGCGACGAAGAAAGAATATACTATGGCAGAAAATAATTACAGACAGGCTATAATGGTAAAGCCTGATGCCCTGGATGTATATATATCAATAGGAGAATTATATAAACTTCAGGGGAAACCTGACTGGGCAGAAAGAGAATATAAAAGAGCCATCGAGATAGAACCGAGAAGTCCGAAGCCCTATCTTGAACTTGCCCGTGTCTATATGAGTATAAATCAGATTAAAAGATCTCAGGAAACTTACAAAATAGTACTTAACCTGGACCCTCAGAACTGGAAAGCAGTAGAAGAATATGCATGGACTCTTTTTAAAAGCGGAGATATGGCGGGAGCACTTGCACAGTATGAAAGGGCAAGTCAGCTTAATCCTGACAGTCCTACACTGTATTACAATCTCGGTGCCATGTACGATTACAGAGGTGAAACAGAGAAAGCAATAGAATACTACAGGAAATCCCTTGCACTGAATAAAAACATGACACAGGCCAGAGAAAATCTCATAGCATGTTATGACAGGCTCAACATGCCAGACAGTTCTCTTGAGGAATATATAAAAGCTGCAGAAAATAATCCCCGAAATCCTCAGTTTTTTTTTAATCTTGCAAAAGCCTATATGAAATACGGAGAAGATGAAAAAGCCATTGGCCCTCTCAAAAAGTCCATATCAATAGAGCCTTCCTATTTCGAAAGTTACAGACTGCTCATAGATATATACAGAAATAAAGGCTCTATAGATGAAGCTGTTAAAACCTGTGAAGCAGCTCTCAATGTAGACGGAAATAACAGTTCTTTCTATAAAATCCTCGGTGATCTCTATTACCAGAAAAAAGAAATTACTACTGCAACAGATTACTATGAAAAAGCAATCAAGATAAACCCGAAAGAAGTGGTTTATTATATAAATCTCGGTGATACTTTTACACAGCAAATGCTTTTCACAGAGGCTCTGAATGCCTATGACAGAGGATTGAAAATCGACAGTCATTCAGCAGAGTTAATAAGAAAAAAAGGTGAAGTCTATCTGGAACAGAGCGATACTGACAGGGCTATGGAATTTCTGAAAAAATCTCTGTCCCTGGATAAAAAAGCTGTAAGGACAAGACTGGCAATGGGAAAACTATACATGGAAACAAAAGATTATCCTTCGGCTTTCAAGGCACTTGACGAAGGAAGAAAACTGGATGAAAATAACATAGAAATACTTTCACTTCTGGGCTACTGTTATTATAAACTCGGTAACTGGGAAGAAGCAATTAAAATTGAAGAATATGTGGTAAAACAATCACCTTATTATCCTCAGGCAAATTATTATCTGGGTCTGGCTTACAGTAAAAGCCCTAAATATAAAATCAAAGCACATGCTCAACTGAATCTGGCACTGCAATATACATTTACTGCCCTTGCTTCAGCAGGGCCGTTGCAGCAGAAAAAACTGACAGAACTGTCAGAGGAAATTAGCAGATCTATGAAACATTGAACCCTGACAGTGGGCAGTCGTGACTGGTTCAATCGAGATTATTATTTTAATACAACCTGCTCTATTTTACTTTCCAGCAATAATCCTTACCGATAGAACCAGGAATATGGAAGCCAGTATTAAAGAGACAATACCGAAGAATTTTGTATGACCATGTTGTGCCCCATGAGGGGAACTTTCAGCAGCTACTACAGGTGCAGGGGGACTTATATTGGAAACTCCTGCTTCTGCCATATTTTTGAAATTCCTGTTGACTATAGTTATTTTATCCCTTCCCTGCTCCAGACCGACAGTGCTTGAAACAATATTTTTCACGGATTCCGGATCATATTGCG
>JBEHWP010000698.1:0-3727 GCA_040217665.1 Vulcanimicrobiota bacterium | reverse complement strand
ATTATCGTGACGCGTGACACATGATACGTGACGCGAAGAGTACATATAACATTCAAACTGCAGTTGCTGCAGAATATATTCTATTAAAATTTAATTATATTATCAATACTCTTTTTAACTCTAACCTATTATAACAATCTAACAGTTATATTGCAAGCATAGATAGTGTTTTTTTAGGACAGGTAGATTTACTTTTACTGGAAATTGCACTTAATTTTGTAAATCTATTAATTAGTAAAAAGTGAGTAGTGAGCAGTGAATAGTAAGTAAAATCCATTTTTTTTCACTTTTCACTATTCACTTTTCATTCTGAATATTCTGTGATAAATTTCTTTTTCCATTGTATATAAAATCACCTGTCATTTTTAAACACAATCTAAGAGGCTATCAGAAAAGTCGCCCCATACCTTTCCACTGCCAGGCTCTTCCGAAAAATCTATAATCCTCCTGAAAGAGAACCTGTTTTTACAGACATTTACTATTTTGCGTCTATTTAATTTACAACTGGCTGTTAATAAGGTACATATTTTTCTCCAGAACCTGGCAGTGGAAAGGATGAGAAAATAAATATTACTTTTCGGATAGGCTCTTAGTACCGCTCCGGATAAGTTCGTAACCTTTTTACCTGTTGCGATACTCAGGATATTACCTTTTTTACTGGTATAAAGTGTATTTCAAAGGTTATCACTTGAATTTACAAAAAAATTATAATATTAAGAAAAAACTCTTGCTTTATCAATTTAAATATAGTATAATGTTCCACATTACGGGCTCCGTTGAGCGGAGGTGGCGGAATTGGTAGACGCACTAGGTTGAGGGCCTAGCGGACATTGCGTCCATAAGGGTTCAAGTCCCTTCCTCCGCATTAAAAAAACTCTTGACAGAAGAGAGTTTTTGTTATAAGATAGTATTTCTGGAAAGGGCGAATAGCTCAGCTGGCAGAGCGCCTGCTTCACATGTAGGAGGCCACAGGTTCAAGTCCTGTTTCGCCCACGAAAATTAAATAGATCCGGGGTGGTAGTGCAGCTGGCCTAACACATCTGACTGTCACTCAGAAGACCGCGGGTTCGAATCCCGTCCACCCCGCCAGTATATTAGCCGAGATAGCTCAGCAGGTAGAGCAACGGACTGAAAATCCGTGTGTCCCCAGTTCAATTCTGGGTCTCGGCATTTTTTAAATGGTTTCATATTTCCTGCGGGAGTAGCTCAGCTGGTAGAGCATCGGCTTCCCAAGCCGAGTGTCGCGGGTTCGAATCCCGTTTCCCGCTTGACTCTATCAGAAGATAGGGCATATGGCGACATAGCCAAGCGGTAAGGCAGAGGTCTGCAAAATCTCCATCCCCGGTTCAAATCCGGGTGTCGCCTTGAGCATCGGGCGCTTAGCTCAGGGGAAGAGCACTACCTTGACACGGTAGGGGTCAGTGGTTCAAATCCACTAGCGCCCATTATTTATAGCAGTCAGCATTGAACAAAATTATATATATTATCAGGACAGACCAGATCTGTCCTGATTTATTTTGTGAGAAAAATCTTCTTGCAAAAGAAGAAATATAAAACTATAATAGCAGTTAATTATAGTTAGTTTCATAACTATCCATAAATAATAACCTCGTAATGCGTAATGCGTAATACGTGATGCGTGATGCGTAATGCGTGATTTGCAGGGATTAAAACCGTTACGCGTGACGGCCACTTTTTTAATAAGTTATGAAATACACCTGACATCTGACCGATGACTGCTATATTTCGAAAGGAGAGAGATTAATTGGAGCAAATAGAATTAATACTGGATGAAGGAACAAAGAAGCAATTTCCTAAAGGTATAAAAGGAACGGACTTATTAAAAGAAATAGACAAAAAAATCACAAAAGGAGCCATTGCTATAAAATTAAATGATAAATTGCTGGATCTCGGCAGTTCCATAGAAGAAGATGGTATTATAAAACTTATCACTGCAGAAGATCCAGAAGGTATTGATATATACAGACATAGTACTGCTCATATAATGGCCCAGGCAGTAAAAGATATTTATCCCGATGTAAAAATAACTATAGGCCCTACCGTAGAAAACGGTTTTTATTACGATTTTGACAAAAAAGTTCCCTTTGTTCCCGAAGATCTGGAAAAAATAGAAAAGAGAATGAAGGAAATAATAAAAGAAAATCTTCCCATAAAGAGAAAAGTTCTGACAGCCGAAGAAGCTATAAAATTTTACACTTCCACAGGTGAAACATATAAAGTAGAAGTCATAAAGGATCTGGGAGAAGGCCATGTAAGTCTTTACGAACAGGGAAATTTTACAGACCTCTGCAGAGGTCCCCATTTACCTTCAACAGGTAGAGTAAAAGCCTTTAAACTGTTAAAAATTGCCGGCGCCTACTGGCGAGGTGATGAAAAGAACCAGATGCTCCAGAGAATTTACGGCACTGCTTTCCCTTCAAAGGAAGAACTCGGCGAATATTTAAAAAAACTGGAAGAAGCAGCAAAACGTGACCACAGAAAACTCGGCCCCGCCCTCGGACTCTACAATACATTTGATGAAGCAGGGCCCGGTGTCATATTCTACCCTCCTAAAGGCGCAATACTGAGAACTATCCTTGAAGATTTCATGAAAAAAGAACATTATAAAAGAGGTTATGACATGGTCATGACACCACATCTTCTCAGAGGAGAACTATGGGAAACATCAGGCCATAAAGGATTTTACAGAGAAAATATGTATTTTGTTCCCCTTGATGAACAGGAATATGTATTAAAACCGATGAACTGTCCCGGTCATGTATTGATTTACCGGAGTAAAGTGAGGAGTTTCCGCGATCTCCCTGTAAAATTTTTCGAACTCGGTACTGTGTACAGATATGAGAAATCAGGTGCCCTCCACGGACTTCTCAGGGTAAGAGGCTTTACTCAGGATGATGCCCATATATTCTGCCGGGAAGATCAATTGGATGAAGAAATTTTGAAAGCTTTCAGATTTGCTATTGATATTAATCGTACCTTCGGCTTCCATGATTTCTATGTAAAGCTCAGCACAAAACCTGAGAAATATATCGGAAGTGATGAAATATGGGAGAAAGCAACAGGTTCCATCAGAAAAGCCCTGGAAACAGAAAAAGTTGACTATGCCATAGATGAAGGAGAAGGTGTTTTTTACGGCCCTAAAATAGACATAAAACTCAGAGACAGCCTTGGAAGAGAATGGCAGAGTTCAACTATTCAGGTGGATTTCAACCTCCCTGAGAGATTTGATCTGAAATATGCAGGGTCAGACGGCAAATTGCCGAGACCAATTATGATTCACAGAGCCCTCCTTGGTTCCTTTGAAAGATTTACAGGATGTCTTATAGAACATTACGGAGGAGCCTTCCCTATATGGCTCTCACCGGAACAGGTAAGAATACTTCCCATTACTGATAGACATGTTGCCTATGCAGAAAAAGTCGCTGAAAAACTTCTGGCCAGAGACATAAGAGTTGAAGTGGATAAAAGGAATGAAAAAACAGGATACAAAATCAGGGAAGGCCAGATTGAAAAAATACCTTATATGATAATATTAGGAGACAGAGAAATGGAGACTGAAACACTTTCTATAAGGTCGAGAGACAAAGGTGATGAAGGCACCATGAGTATTGAACAATTTATGGAGAAAGTCTTTGACGAAATAGGAAAGAAAATTTAGTGTCGTAACGGGTAAGGCATAACAGGAGAATCTTAACATTTAAAACCA
>JBEHWP010000697.1:0-3733 GCA_040217665.1 Vulcanimicrobiota bacterium | reverse complement strand
TGGTGTGAAATAATATAAAAAAGATTACATTTCATTATTAATTTTAGAAACAATATTTATTGGAGAGATTATTAATAAATATTAAATATTTATTGTATTTTATGAAAAATTTTAATATAATAAATTAAAGAGGAGATGTGTGATGAGAGATAACGTAAAAGCTTTTACTCTGGCAGAAATATTAATATCTCTTTCAATTATAGGCGTGGTTGTTACGTCAGCTCTCGGTTTGTTTATAATAGGCTCAAATTCAATAAAACAGGCCAGTACACATCGTGATGTTACATGGATTATGGAGAAAAAATTGAGTGAGGTAAAAGATCTTTATGAAAAGTATCCTCACAGTGAATATCCTTCCGGTGTAACATCGGCAGAGATTTCAGACATAATAACCAATGTATCGGAAATACTTCCTGATACAAATCCGGTAGACTTATGGGCTTCGTCAGGTCTCTCTTCTATGAGCGGAATGGAAAAAATAAATAAACTTTCTTATAACTTTATTATCTCCTTTTACAGTAATACAGATGAGATAAAACAGGCAGGGATAGTTATCACATGGTATGATCCTGTAACCGGTAAAGGTAAGCAGGACAGTTCTACCATATTTATTTCCAGGGATGATTAATATGAACATATGTAAAAGAGGAGTTACTCTTGTAGAATTAATTATTGTTATCCTTATTTTTTCTTTATTCATGATAGTTATTTATTCTACACTTGATGTGGGTTTTAAAATGTGGAAGCTGGGAGAAACCAGAACCGATATAGAATCTAAAAGTGAATCCTTTATAAGGAGAATGGCTATGGAAATCAAGAATTCCAATTCCTATGCCATAGTTTTCAATGAACCCGATGATGCCAACTCTGTCTATCATTCAGATACTCCCTATATATGTTTTGAATCACCCGTATATAACGGACAGACAGCATATAAAGAAGATACAGGAGATATTCTCTGGCAGGGATTTATTTTATATTATGCCATAAAAGATCTGAATGATCCGAATTCCAGTATCCTTTACAGGAGATATGTTCCCCATAAAAATTCATCTCCATATTATTCCGATAACACTGCCAATCCCCAGATGGCAGATCCCAACTCTGTAAAGCAGTGGATAACGGAAAGGCCTCCTCTTTCAGTATCAGGTCAGTCCCTTACTGTATGCGGTAAGGTGAAGAATGTTGATTTTAATTATAAAAATTCTCTTGTAAGTATGAAGTTTGAATTTGAAGAACAGGTCAGAGGCAGTAAAACGTCCAGGGTTATGATTGCCGGAAAGGGTTCTGTATATAAATTTAAGATAGAAACATCTGTAAAGCCTGAAAATTAGGAGGAATCCATATGTATTACGTGAGAAATGAAAAGGCTATAATGCTCATCTCTGTATTAATACTTATTACCATTCTTATGATGCTTGTTACGTCCATGTTATTAATTGCCACTCAGAATTATAATATGGCAGGCATGGCAGACAAGAAAGCTAAAGCTCTGAGATCTGCCGAAGCAGGCATAGAATATGCTCTTTACAGATTGAATAACGATACGACATGGACTCCTTCTGTAGACCTGTATGTAGATATGTATTTTTCTCAGGGTGAGAAGGCAAAGATTATTGCTTCGGAGTTTACAAATAATCTGAAAGGAAATACACAGACAGGTTCAACACCTCCTTATTCGGCAGAGGTTTTATCGGAAGGCAGTTATAAAGGTCAGAAGGTCAAAATAAAGGCCATATTTGTCAGAGATGACATGAGTCAGTATCCCCTTGCTTCAGAAGGAAATTTATTGTTAAACTATCAGGAGGTTAACGGTGAAAAAAAAGTTACCGGGAAGAATAACAGTCCCGGAAGACTTCATTCCAATGACAGAATGATTGTGTGGGAACCATACTATGGTGGTGTATCACTGGATTTAAACGAAGGATTTCTATCTTCTGTCGGTAATCTGGAATATAGTAAATATAATGGTGGCCATCCTCCTTTTGATTATAAAGAACATGTAAATCCTGCAGAGATTGCCAATATAAATATTCCCGTTGTCGTAAATAAACATAGTGGATATCATACTGTAGCAGGTGATAGATATTATCTTGTAGGTTATTTTGAATATTCTCCCGGTAATTACTGTATCCCTCATGAAGGCCCCGCTGCTGTTACTTCCAGAACTTCAGACACTGATTACTGGGATCAGACGAGTGATGATATGGTATACACTCATCCTTATAAATACGGTATAGCGTCTTTTACAGAAAGTTCATGTAAAAATTTTATGGATAAATACAGGGAACTTCAGAGTATAGGGCCGGATATTCCTACAACTATTATTGACGAGAAAAGAAATTTGAATACTTCAAGAAATCTATTTGATTATTATACAGATGTTACATTCGGAGAAATTTACAGCACCGGCTGGGAAGATACCATGAATACTCTTGGAATGACCTATTCAACAGAACTTGACGGAGGGATTGTAGTAACAACATTACAACTCAAAGATAATACTTATTGTTCCGGCGCACTGGGATTATTTGAAACTCTCCGGTTTGATTGTTACAGAGAGGGAAACGGTGATATAGGTGATGCCCGTTTATTGTCCTTTGTAAAACCAAAACTGAAGTTAAAGTTGAATAATAAAAACCTCTATTGTGAAGGTGAAATGTCACTCCCTTCTATTGATAACGGAACTGCTGCCTCGAAGGATTCTATTTATATATTATGTGATCACGGTGAGAATATGACTGTTCTTGCAGAAAATAATATAATTATGTGTATAAAAGACCCGACTCCCGATGTGACCGGCGAAACTATTACAGACATAACATTAAGCGGTTTGCTTTATGCAAAAGATAATATTTATATCGGTACTCTCAAATGGCCTCAACAGGATTACAACTCATCTGTAGTTTTTAAAGGCAGTATAACGGCAAAAGAGAAAGATCCAAACAATAACACATACTATCCCAGAACAACAAACTCCGATTATGGTTTATCACAGAGCAACATAGCTTTAGCACCTGCACTTATAGATAGTATTACACTCATTCATGCAAGTAATGGAGTTCAATCTCTTGTAGCAGGGAGAGGGAATACTTTCCGTATAAGAAAAGCTGTCACTATGATTGTGAATTAGTGATGCTTGATGCGTGAGGCGTGAACGGTTTTCACTTTTTTTCTACACGTGTAATTATTCCACTACCGGGAGGATATGCAGGTGTGGCAGGTAAAAGAGGAGCAGGCACTTCTGTAGGATTAACCTTTACATCTGAAGGTTTCAGAGAAAGTTCGTTTCTGGCACTCATATAAGAAGGATCTATTTCTATAGCTTTTTGTAAAGATTTTATCCCTTCACCGGTTTTATTTAACTGCATCAGGGCAAGTCCCCTGTAATGCCATGTTTTTCCACTGTGAGGATTTAATTCCAGAGCTTTATCATAACATGTAAGAGCCTCGGAATAGTGATTTATGGCAGCGAGAGCTGCACCTTTATATATAAGGAGTTCACTGTCTTTCGGATGAAGTTTTATCATGTCATCATAATAGGCTATGGCTTCTCTGAATTTTTTTTCTTTATATAAATCTATACCTTTTTTAATATATTCAGCAGTTTCTGTTATTT
Source organism: Vulcanimicrobiota bacterium (assembly GCA_040217665.1). Taxonomy (GTDB): domain Bacteria; phylum Vulcanimicrobiota; class SpSt-956; order SpSt-956; family JAKJGF01; genus CALARM01. Next base: position 114 of record JBEHWP010000697.1, on the reverse strand, counting down.
CTTTAGCTGTCCCGACAGGCTTTATAGATACGGAACTTTCGTCTTCTCTGTTGTTTTTTACGGTCTCACAGGAAGTAAGGAGTAATAATGAAATTATAATCACTGCAATATATT
>JBEHWP010000696.1:0-3734 GCA_040217665.1 Vulcanimicrobiota bacterium | reverse complement strand
AAGAAACTCCTCAGGGTTATTCAGGAAAAAGAAATCAAACCTGTAGGAAGCGAAAATATCTTCACCATAGATGTACGAATAATTGTTGCCACCAATAAAAATCTCAGGGAAAAAGTCATAAATGGAAGCTTCAGAGAAGATCTTTTTTACAGGCTTAATATAATAGAAATAAATCTGCCTCCTCTGAGGGAAAGAAAAGATGATATACCAATTCTTAGCGAACATTTTATAAGAAAATTAAACAGATCCATGAAGAAAAATATAAAAAGCATTTCAAAAGAAGTAGAACATATATTCAACAACTACTCATGGCCAGGTAATGTGAGAGAACTTGAAAATGCAATAGAGCATGCCTTTATAGTAAATCATGATAATATTATTACAACAGGAGACATTCCTCCATGTTTCCTGAACAACAATCACGAATATGATAACGGCAATGAAGCAGAAAATGAATTAATAGTCAGGACAATGAAAGAAAATAAATGGAATGTGGCAAAAGTAGCGAGAATACTCAATATGAGCAGGCCAACTCTTTATAAGAAAATTAAAATGTATAATATTATGGAGGCTTGATGGGTAAGGCGTAATGCGTGATGCGTGAGGCGTGATGGGTAAAAAGAAGCTGAAATCTCCTTCATACCGAAAAAGTGTAAAAGTGTAAAATTTACAGAGTGTAAAATTTTACACTTTTCAATAAAAAAATTTCTCTTTTTTCTCCTTGCTTAAAAAAAATTTCTGCCTTATAATATATATAGTTCTAAAGAACTATAAAAAATATTATAGCTTCTGGTACAAAAATTGCTTGTATTTAGGATAGTATATAAATAAAATAAAAAGTCCGCTTCTAAAAGCAGGGAATTGCGAAGAGCCATGCTTAAGGGCGGACAGTGTGAAAAAATACATGTTAATATATTTCATCTCTATTTTATAACAAAATCTATTTTATGTAAAGAGTGAAAGGATGCTCATTATGAAAGGGAAGTTGTTACTATTTACAATTATCTTCTGTATTTTATATCTTTCCGGATGCGGAGATGATGGGACAGATGTATCAGTAGATACAAATCAAATTATTGCCGTTCCCACCTCAATCCCTGTTCCCACAAGGACTCCTCTCACAGAAGAGGAGATAACACAGGTAATTCAGATTCAAAATCAGGTTATTTCCACAGTAGAATCTTCTATTTCTTTCGGCAACACTTCAGTAATGGAAAATCTGGCACAGGAACTTCGAAATACTGCCGGCGTGGAAGATGTAGTTCTTACCGGTGATACTCTTGCCGTAATTTTTGAAAAAGGCGGTATTACGTGCTGGAAAGATGATGAAATTCTTCCGTCCGAACTTCTTCCTGAACTGCCTGACATAGAAAAACCATCTGATGAGGCGAGAGGAAAAGATGATGACCTTTTTGCCGAAAATTCCATTAAAGAAAATAAAGTCATCATGATAAATGCTTACTCTGACGTATCTTCAAGAAGTAATGATATAACATGCCTTAATTCTATGGAACAGTGGTTTAAAAATACCATGAAATATACTGTAACACGTCTTAACGGTTCTTCCATAAATATAGAATCTTTAAAATCACTCAATCTTTACGGAGTAATTATTTTTAACGGAAACGGAGATTTCATAAATTTTAAAAGAAAAGACGGCACAAAGGAATATGTAACACTTCTTCAGACAAGGCAGAATGTTAGTTCCATAAAGAATGACGGCTACTGGGACGACTGGTATAATTATAGACTGATAAATGTTAATTCCTCCTATTATGTGACAAACAAATTTTTTGATTATTATTATTACGAAAAACCTTTCCCTTCTTCTATATTCTATAACGGAGCTCCTAAAGGTACAAAAAGTGCAGACAGCCAGTATCCCATGTGTAATTCTCTTTATAACAGGGGAGCCGGCGCTGTCATAGGATGGTCAGAAAAGCAGTCTATTGCAATGACCAGTGCTACAGTTTTATTTTACTCAATGATATTCAATCCTTCGACAATAACCCTTGGGAATGCAGTAAAATCCCTTGACTCAAAATATACACAGCAGAAAGTAAAGAATGTAACATCTTATCTTGGTTATTACCCGTCAGGGGCAGCAGATATTTCGCTTTATATGGATACGGGACACTCTTTCGACTCGGCCACTTCTGTAATATTACCATATAAAAATGTAAATATATATAACTCCTCATCAGGGAATAATTATTATAAAATAAACATAACATCTCCCTCCATAGTGTCCGGGAAAATTACCTTTAATAACTCAAAGGGAAATCTGGATCTTTATCTCTATGATGAAAATGAAAATGAGGTCCAGGTGTCTGCCGGAAACAGTAACGAAGAATCCATCACAGCCACCCTTCAGCCGGGAATTTTTTATATATGCGTAAAAGGTTCACGTTCAAACAGTTATGTAATAAACATTGATGTAACAGTAATGGGCCACAGTTTTACCACTGCCAATGAAATAAATCTCCCCTACGGAGCATCTCACATGACAGAATCTTCACAGGATAATTATTATAAATTAACCCTTACGGAACCATTATCTATAAGAATTCAGATAAATTCGGAACAAGCCGGAGTCTATCTATATATTTATGACAGTTCTCAGAATCAGTTAAGAAGCGGTGACGGAACGGATAAAGAAAAAGTAATAACAGAAGAATTACCTGCAGGAACTTATTATATATGTGTAAAGGGAAATCCTTCAAAATATAATATTACTGTATCAAGAGCATCAGAAGCAGGACATACCTTTGAAAGTGCTACAGAAATAACCCCTCCGTACAGTGCGGAACATTCCATAGAAGCATATGAACTTGATAATTTTTATAAAGTCAATCTGAAAACATCTTCTTCTATAGATGCATCGATAGAATTTACCCACAGTGCAGGAGATCTTGACCTGTATCTCTTTGACAGCCAGAAAAAATTGATTGAAAAATCAGAAACAATTCAGAATACGGAATCTGTTGAAGCAAAAGATGAAATTTCCGGCAGAAATCTTGAATCTTCCCTCCTTCTGGCAGGCATTTATTACATAAAGGTTCATGGTTATTTCGGTTCTCTTAACAGCTATAAAATAACGGTAAAAGTGCCGGATGTGCCGGTTCTTTCGTCTGTCACGGATGAAGACGGAGATAATAAAGATAGTAACAACAGTTATTCAGTAGTAAGATTTACCATTTCAGGAAATAATTTCCGAAAAAACATCAACTCTGCAAAAGGAAAAGTTACTTTTGTAAGGGTTGATGATAACAGTACAGGTACGGCAGATATATCTTCATGGTCTGATACGGAGATAAAGGGGTCTGTAGTGCTGCCGGGAGGGAAATACTGGGTTCATGTTACCGTAAAAGGGTACGTTACAGAGAATGAAGTGTTCTATTATAAAGGTATTGGAGATGTAGGATTTTAAGGCGTGACGGGAACAACGTGATTGAGTGAGGTGATGGGAATATATGAATGTGGAGTCGAGATGCGTAATGCGTGATGCGTGATGCGTGATGCGGGGAAAAATCAGATATTACAGAAAAATTGCGAAGGGAGAATGTGTGTGAAAAAATACAGTATTTTATTAATGAGCTTTCGTCAAGAGTTGTGTAAAATTCTTTCAAGTGCCATCAACTCCCTCTATTAAGCTGCTTTTTTCAAATTTGTCATATCCTGTACCATAATCCCATCAACAAATTTGGCTCCATGTTTAAGAAGTGGCAACAAAT
>JBEHWP010000695.1:0-3744 GCA_040217665.1 Vulcanimicrobiota bacterium | reverse complement strand
AGGAAAAGCAATAGCAATAATTTTTAATTGATTTACCGATACAGCGAGAATATTACCAAAAATAAGAGAAAGTACATGAGACTCTCCTGTAGCACTTTTTGCCACAAGAAGTATACCCAGTGCAGAGGATACGCCGTAGGCAATACCAATTATACTTTCTGCAGGTATCTTTCTCTGTCCTTTTCTCACACTGACAGAAAAGAGAAGAACTCCTGCTATGGCAAATAAAAGTGAGAAAAGCTCCGGGTTAAATCCCATGAGAATGGCGAAAGCTATACCTGCCGTAGATATATTGGCTATCGCTGCACCTACGAAAACTATTCTTTTTAATACAATATAGACTCCTATAAAAGAACATATGAGTCCTATAAGGATACTTGCCGCAAGAGCAGTTTGCATAAAAGGTAATGTTAACATGTCTATCATTTACGTTCACCTGTAAGAATAAAGGTCTGTCCCGAATGATGTATTACTTCAACGTCAAGTGAATACAGTTCACTCAGAACCTGATTATTCAATATTTTTTCCGTTTCTCCCGATTTAATTGATTCTTCATCCAATATGATAATTTCTTCCGAATAATTTGCCACAAGATTTAATATATGAGTTACAAAAATAACAGTGAGATGTTTTTCCCTGTGAAGTATTTTTACCAGGTCCATTATCTGTTTTTCACTTTTCAGATCCATACCGTTTGTAGGTTCATCCAGTATGAGAATTGAAGGATCTCCAGCAAGAGCCCTTGCAATAAGAACTCTCTGTTTCTGGCCTCCTGACAGATCCCTGTAAGGGCAGTTTGCAAGATCCTTTATATTCAGATATGAAAGATTTTCCATAACTTTGTCCCTGTCATGTTTTCCCGGCCTTCTCAGAGGCGGTATAAGGCCATATCTGCCCATGAGAACTATATCAAAAACATCGAGAGGATATATTTCATCTATAGTTTCTCTCTGAGGAACATAACCGAAAGAAAGTCCTTTTTTATTAAAATTAATAGTCCCTTTCATGGGTTTTAAGAGTCCTAAAATACCTTTGAGGATGGTTGTTTTTCCTGAACCGTTTGCCCCGACAAGGCCGAGAAAGGTTTTTTCTTTTATAGAAAAATTCAAATCTTTAAGAACAGCTTTATTCCTGTAACCCAGTGTTACACTGGAAAATTCTATGAGATATTCCATTTATCTTCCTTCCTGAATTTATATGAGAATCGTAACGCGTGACGGGACGATTGTAAGAACCGGTGTTAATTTAGCCCGTCACGCATTACGCATCACGCATCACGATTTCTTAAAAGCTTCAATCAGTTTCCTGATATTATAATCAAAGAGATCTGTATAAGTATTGACACCTTCAGCACCTCCGACAGAAGGAGGAAGAACAAGAACAGTGGCACCGGTTTTCTCTGCCACAAGTTTTGGCACCTGATCACTGAAATATGGTTCCATTATAATAACTTTTGCATGTTCTTCTTTCATTACACCTATAAGCTTTGCTATATCATTTGCTGTCGGAGGTACTCCCGGTTTGGGTTCAATATAACCCACTATATTGAGACCAAATCTTTTTGCAAAATTGGGCCAGCTGTCATGATATGTTACAATCTTTCTGCCTTTATATGGCTCCATCTGTTTTAACCATCCCTGAAGACATTTCTTTATCTCTTTACTATATTTTTCTTTGTTAGATTTAAAATAACCTGCGTCATCAGAATCTATTGTGCTGAAACCTTTACAGATATTATCCATAATTTTTATTCCGTTTAAAGGGTCAAGCCAGTAATGGGGATTGCCATATATATGAATATGCCCCTGTGATTTATCCAGCTTTACAGCAGGTATCTCCAGTATTTCACAGCCTATTGAAGCATCAATATGCCCGGGAGAACCAAGATAGATATCTTCATTTCTGCTTCCGTTAATAAGAGTATCACCCCACATATCCAGATCAAGCCCCACCTTTACAAAAGCATCTGCATTCTGCATTTTTGCCATAAAGCTGGGTTTTGCCTGAACAGAATGAGGATTTTGATATCCTTTACCGAGAGATATAACTTCTACTTTATCTCCTCCCACAGCAGAAGAAAGAGCTCCCATATCTGTTGTTGTTGCTATTACTTTGAGTTTTGCCTCTGTTTTATTTGCAATACAGAGTAAAAAAATCATTAAAAAAGTGATTAAATGTTTCATTTATCTTACCTCCATTTAATTATTTATATGAGAATCGCAACGCATGACGGTAGTAACATATTCTCATACTTCGTTATGACTGAAACGGTCATAGCCGTTAGTGTTTATGGGGACCGAGAGTAAAAGTAGTCTGTAAAAAGATAGAATTACTCTCATCACCAAAAGTTCTATCAGTATGTGTATACTGAAGTCTGAATCTGGTAGCTTCACTGGGCCAGAAAGAAATAGCTGCCGAATAGGCTCTTTCATATTCTCTGTCATTATAAGGAAATTCAGAATAGTCATATCTCAGTCCCAGATACCATCGCCTTGAAAACTGATACTGTCCGAAGAGATAATAACCGCAGCTTTTCAATTTATTATCAATGTCATGAAGATCCCTTCTGCTGAAGATTGCCTCACCCTGTAACATGAAAGAAGTATAAGGATTATCAGTGGGATTCCATCTGTATGTTACGTCAAAACCTGCAAGATCATTGAAAAGATCATGCTCTATATCATATTTACCTCTTGCATAGGTTCCTCCCAGTTCGAGAGAATGATTTTCATTCAGCTCAAAAAAAGTCTTTAAATGGCCGAGGTAAATATAATTATCTTCATGGGCAAAAGTTGGACTGCCTTCTGCACCGGTAGTAACCTGACCGCTCAATTCTACATACGTATCTACAGGAAGAAGAACACTCACTTCTGCTCCAACTGAAGCAAGACCTACTTCACCGAGGAAATTCTTTACCATATTCGGATAATCTACAAGATAATACCCCGGTCTGTGCATTGTATTTGCTTTTCCAAAATTGACTCTGAATTTACCAAGTCTGGACTGAAGTGAACCGGGAAGGTTTAAAAGAGTCATATAACCTTCTTCCAGATGTACTTCTCCTGCATGAAGACCGATAAAAGCATCAGCTCTTGCATAAGGGTCAAGAACTCCCTGAAAAGCTAATTCAAGTTCTCTCAATTGAAGATCATTCGTACTGTGTTGATGTCCTGTTGACGTACTGTGGGAAGATTGAATTCTATGATCATGAGATGTCAAATCGTGAGGAACAAGACCCTGAGTTGAAGCATCTACATTGGAAAATAAAATATCTCCTACAACACTGATATCCGGGTTCTGTGATTGATAGGCCTGACGTGAAGAAGGCTCTGAACTTTCTTCAGGCTCAGGTGTCACCTGTTGAAGAGCCTGATTTATTTCTACTTTATCCGTAAGAGACTGCTGTTCCTTTTTTAATTCTTCCAGAGAAGATTTAAGGGCATTCAATTGAGTCTCATAGTCTTTAGTAGTCTGTTCAAGTTTTGTTTCAAGTTCTTTTATTCTTTTTTCTAAATCTTCCGTACCTTTCTTTTCATTTGATGAAGTTATTTCTTCATCTTTTTTATCTTCAAGACAGAGAATATCTGTTTTTATTTTCGAAATTTTAGCGTCGTATTTTAATTCTGTTAATGTTATCTTTTCTTCAATGTCATTTTTCATATGTTCACTGAAACCAAAAGCATTTAAAGGAAAAAGTAAAACAAAGAAAAGAATAAGAAAAACCCTGGAAAACATAAAATTATC
>JBEHWP010000694.1:0-3748 GCA_040217665.1 Vulcanimicrobiota bacterium | reverse complement strand
GAGAAAAATTTATTATTGTCTATCCTGATGGTATAGAGAAACACTGGAATGACAGCAGAGGATTGTCTCAATACAAGGCTCAGAAAGAAAATATTGACGATACTGGTTTTATTTCCTCTCTTATAGATTATTTTATTAAAGAGTTTAATGCAGATAAAAATAGGGTTTATGTTACCGGTATTTCTAACGGAGGACTTATGTCTTACCGGCTTGCCTTTGAATTGCCGGAGAAAATTGCAGCTTTTGCACCTGTTATTGCATGCCTTCAGGAGGAATTATTTGTAAATTATTCTCCGAAAGAACCTGTGGCAATTCTCATAATAAATGGCACTGAAGATCCTCTTATGCCTTTTAACGGCGGAGATGTTCATTTTTATAAAAAGAAACTTGGCAAAGTAATATCTACGGAAGAAACTGTGAAGTTCTGGGTTAAGGTAAATCACTGTTCTCAAAAACCTGAAACTACCTGGCTTGTAGATAAAAACCCTTCCGATGGTATGAAAGTAAAGAGGGATGTCTATTCAGGAGGGGATAAAGGAACAGAAGTCATACTATATACAATAGATGGAGGAGGACATACATGGCCCGGAGCGTCACAGTATTTACCTGAAAAAATTGTGGGGAAAACATGCCGGGATATTAATGGCTGTGAAATAATATGGGAGTTTTTTAAAAAACATTCTAAATAATTTGACTCTGTGGTTCTAGAATTCTAAACGGAAAGGGATGAGAGCAGTGATAGAAAATTTGAATAATTGCAGGAAAAAAATTGATGAAATTGATAGAAAAATCATAGAGTTATTAAAAGAAAGAGAAGATATTGTAAAGGAAATAGCTCTGTGTAAAGTTAAAGAGAAACTTCCTGTTCATCATCCTGAACGGGAAGAGGAAATCTATAACAGACCTGATGATGAGTATATAAAAAATATTTATAAGATAATTCTGGAAGAATCCAGAAGATTACAGAATATTATAGTGAGTGGTGAATAGTGAGCGGAGTGTGTAAAAAAACAGCAGGCATAATTGGCTTCGGACGTTTCGGCCAGTTGGCAGGTAAATATTTAAGAGACAGATTGAATGTTTATGTATATGATAGGATTGACAGGAGTAATGAAATAGAAAAACTCGGATTATGTAAAAGCTCTCTGGAAGAGGTCTGTAAAAAAGATATAATTATCCTTTCTATGCCAATATCTTCATTGGAATCTGTCTTGCTGGACATTAAAGATTATGTCAGGGAAGACTCCATTATTATTGATGTCTGTTCCGTAAAGGAAATACCATGTAATTTAATGAAGAAATATTTACCTTCTTCTGTTCATATACTCGGAACCCATCCTTTATTCGGCCCTGACAGTGCCAGAACAACCCTGAAAAACAGAAAGATTGTTCTCTGTCCTGTAAGAATAAGAGAAGAAAAACTTGACTGTGTAAAAATATTTCTGGAAAGTAAGGAATTGAAAATAATTGAAATGACTCCTGAGGATCATGATGAACAGATCTCTTATTCTCTCGTGCTGACTCATTTTATAGGGAGAGCCATGATTGATATGGAACTTGGCCCTCAGGATATAGAAACACTGGGGTATCAGAGGCTGCTTAAGATTTTATCTACTGTTCGGAACGATACATGGGAATTATTTCAGGATATGAATAAATATAATAATTATGCCTCACAGGTAAGAAATAAATTTGTCGATTCATTGAAGAATATAGATGAAAAACTTTTAGATCGATAGTGTTTGTATGAGAACAGGGGATAAGGGAGTAAAAGAGTTTTACAAAAAATTTATAATATATTCTATAGAAAAATTAAGATTTGATTTTAAAGACATGGCTTAAATCTATTTCCAGATCCTTAAAATTTGAAATTTTTATCTTATCTTTTTCTTTATATATGTCAGGATCTCCGTATTTGCCGTTATCCTGTAGTTGGTGAATATAAATTTCTTTTTCATCAGGTGAAACAATCCAGTAGTATTTTACTTTGTTTTTTTCATAAAGCATTCTTTTCTTTAAAAAATCCCTGGAAGCTGTGGAAGGAGAAAGAATTTCTATTACAATATCAGGGGGGCCGATACATCCTTTATCATCTATCTTCTTTTTATCACATACAATAATTATATCAGGTTGAACTACATCAAATATATCTTCATTATTTTCCTTTATTTCTTTAACGAATCTAACATCTATAGGTGAAGTAAATATTTCACATGATTTATCAACCAGATAATTGGCTATTTGTCTGGAAAGCTCCATTGATATTCTCTGATGATTCGGTACAGGAGCAGGACTCATGCTATAAGGCACTCCGTCTATTATCTCCCATCTTTCGTCATCAGGCCATAAAAGGTAATCTGCATAGCTATATTTTGTTTTTTTATCGAGTTTTCTTGCTGCATTTTCCATAAATATTTCCTCCCTTTTATGTTTCTTTATATTTATAATAACAGTAAAGAACATGATTTTCAATATTTTTTATGTGATATTATGCATAAATCTTTCTATTCTATCCATGCCTCTTTCCAGTTCTTTATATGCAGAAGCAAAACTGAGGCGTACGAAATCATCATAACCGAAAGCGATACCCGGAACTAAAGCTACCAGTTCTTCTTCAAGGAGTTTTCTGGCAAAACTCCTTGAAGCCATTCCTGTTTTACTTATATCTATAAATGCATAAAAGGCGCCTTTCGGAGGAGAACAGGTTATCATGGGGAGTTTATTCAGTTTATCAATTACAAAATCTCTTCTCCTGGAAAATTCATGGAACATATGTTTTACACAGGACTGATCGCCGCCTATTGCTTTAAGTGCTGCTATCTGTGATATGGAACTCGGATTTGATGTTATGTGATCCTGAAGGGCAGTCATGGCAGATATTAATGCCTTCGGCCCTGCCGCATAACCTATACGCCATCCCGGCATGGAATAGGATTTTGATACGGAGTTTACTATGACAGTCCTGTTTTTTAATTCAGGAAATATTTTTGTCAGACTCACATGTTTCCCTTCATAGACAAAATATTCATAAACTTCATCTGAAACTATAAAAAGATCTTTATGTGTTAAAGCTATCTCGCCTATTGCTTTCAGTTCTTTTTCCGTAAATACATGACCTGTCGGGTTACAGGGAGAATTAAGCAGCAGTACTTTTACTTCATCTGTAACGGAATCTTTCAGTTTATCAATATCGAGAGACATATCTTCCCTGGAATTGATAAGCAGAGGTTCCCCTTCTGCAAGTTTTACCTGTTCAATATAACTGTTCCAGCAGGGAAGAGACATGAGGACTTTATCGCCGTGACTCAGAAGGCATTGTAATGCAAGATATATGGCATGTTTTGAACCGCAGTTTACCATAATCTCTTCTGATTTATAGCTTAAACCATTGTCTCTGAAGAGTTTTTTGCATATCCCTTCTTTAAGTTCAGGAATACCTGCAGTTTCCGTATAGGTTGTGAAATTATTTTCTATAGCTTTTATTGCTCCTGCCTTTACATGGTCAGGACTGGGGAAATCAGGCTCTCCTGCTGCAAGGATTACAACATCTTTTCCCTGTCTTTTCAATTCTTTTGCTATTGTTGTTATTTCGATTGTAACACTCGGGGAGATTCTATTTATTTTTTCGGATTTCATTGTTTTTATCGCGATGTGTAGTGAGTAATGAGTGATGTGTGAATTATAACAGACTTATTCACCACTCACTACTCACCACTCACTTCTTCCACCCTTCACTGAAAAATTTCTT
>JBEHWP010000693.1:0-3750 GCA_040217665.1 Vulcanimicrobiota bacterium | reverse complement strand
TTTCTAAAACCTGTCCCTGTCCGGACTCTTCCGGAAAAGATATGATCCTATTGCGTGGCAAACTGGTTTTGCAGACTGTTAATATTTTGCGTCTATATAATTTATAACTCTCTTTTAATACGGCATATCTTTTCCTCCAGATCCCGGACAGGGACAGGAGCGTGTTCCATATTTTTTGGGTACCAATTTACCTGGAGCGGTACTTATTACCGCTCCAGATAAATTATTTAGATAAACTGCCTCTACTTAATTTTCATCTAAAGCCTTATTTTACAATAGTAAAAATGAAAATTCCTATACTTTTAAATTAGTAGCCATTTTATCAGCTTCCGTCCTGCAGGCTCTTACGAAGAAAAATCATGGCCCTTATATAATATGTTTTACAGACAATGAATTAACCCTTATTTAATCTTTAATTCTATATTATCTCCCCATTTTTCTTCTCCAGATCCTGACAGACAGAAGCTTTTTATGGATACTCTTTTATCTGTTACAATACTTATACTATTTGGCTTTAAACATAGTAGTCTGCCTGCCTGGTGCTCCGGGAAAAAAATATCACGGCAGCACAAGTATATTTTATTGATTTATAGCGTAAATTAGCATGATGTAAGCTGTAACTGTTATGAATGTTCCAGTTTAGATTTTTTTCGGAGGAGCGCCAGGCAGGCAGACGGTATTTATATATTATTCAAATTGTTCATTTACATGAAAGTAATTTGGTATTAAAATCTTTTTTCAAAAGATGTACATAGTAACTTTACAGATAAGAAACTGGTTTATTCATCTCTAAATGAATCTCTTTTCCTTCTGTTTTTTATTCCATCTCCATGTGGAAATTACAGGGAAAATAGACAGGATTGAAGGAATAAAAGACATAAGTATAAGGAAAGCACCTAGAATTGCAAGAGGCGGAAATACCGAACCTCCGAGAAAAACAAGCAATCCCAGAATAAAGGTAATAATACCTGTAATAAGAAGACCTCCTGTCCAGCCCCACCCTTTTTTCTGAGAAGCAAGCCTTATGCCCCCTATGGCACCTGTTTGACCGTTTATATATACAGGGTGGTATTTCCCTTTATCATCTTTATAACAGGTGGAATATAGAGGTAACAGAAGCTGTGTCCAGTTGAGACTTTCATAATTGCCTTTAAATGCAAAAGCCCTTATGTGTTGCGCAGAAGAAGCAACCCTGCATTCTTCCGAAGCTTTATTATTTATACTATTTTTTACGTCAGGCCAGATGCTTTCCGGTGTTAAATCGGGAATTCTGATAGTAATATCCAGTTTCTCATATTCTGAATATGATGTGGCACAGGTAATATCGTAATCACCTGCCATGTCTGTTAAACGTTTATGGTCATCAGATGCAGGGAGATTTATATTATCATAATGACGGCAGATCTCTCCGGCCCGTGGTTCCCATCTTATATTTGTTCTTATGACTTCTTTTGTATTCCACTGACCTCCGTCAAAACTTTCCTGTGAGCTTTTTACCTGATAATCAAATCCTGTTTCTCCTTTCCACATTCCTTTTACGTCACTATCTACGAGCCAGACAGGTCTGTATATGGGAATAAGCCTTTCCATCATTTTAGAATGATTGAAATCGTCCGGTTTAAGCCATATACCTTTCGTAAAATGTTCTATTACAGGTTTTATATCTTCCTTTGTTTTACTGAAGGGAATTATATATTCGGGAGGTTCTTTCCTGAGTCTTGCAGGCTGATGTTCAAGGTTCCCTTCATAACAGCAGGGGCATTTCTGCTCCAGAAATTCTTTTGCAATAAGATGGGCGTGGCCGCATTTAATACACCCTGCTGAAACAAGATGATCACACCAGGAATTTTCAGTATTTTCCGCTATCGGAACTGAAGGTAATGGCGGTCTGTCCATCATGAAGCCTCCTCATTAACTGCATAATTATGTATCCATACTGAACCTGTGATGCCGAATATAAGTAAAATAAATCCCAGAATAAGAGGCACTATGCCGACTCCGCCGAGAAATAACAGAGGCAGTCCTATCAGTCCCAGAATTCCTCCGGGTAACAGCATAAGGACTATTAATGCCCACACCTGCCACCATATGACAGGTCTCTGGCCGGCAACATTCCCTGTCTGACCGTTTACCATAACCTGATAGACTTTATTTCTGAACATATAGGCGGAAATATAGACAGGAAGGAGGATATAACGCCATTTTTCACCTGATAGATCTGCCGTCATGGTGAAATTACGTATATGACTCGAACCGGTATCTCTGTAACAGGCTCCTTTTGCCTTTTCTCTGATAGTACTTTTACCGTCTTCCCAGGCTTTTATGAGAGTTACATCATAGGCCTGAGCCTTCCAGCCTGCAAGAAAATCAGGATTATATGACACAAGATCTTTTAACTCAAAAGGATAGAGCTTTTCCAGTATAACACGGCCTGTAGAGGAACTGCCACTTATAAGAATGTCGTCAAGATTAAGAGTTACATGGCCGCTTTTCCACTGCCAGTGTATTTCAGTTCTTGTTTTCCATTCTTTTTCATCGGAATCATAATAACTTTCACTTTCTTCATGACCTACCTCTGCTTCCCATTTAGAGGATACATCTGCATCAAAGGTCCAGAATGGCATATAAATACCGCTGAAATTCTTTACATCTGAAGATTGAGACAGTTCTTTCGGATGAAACCAGCCTTTTTTGAGCCATTCCTTTACCTTTACTCCCGTATCTTCAGGTTTGATTTTAAAAGGAATAAGAAAACGGGGCCTCAATATATCAGATTTTGCAGTCTGAATATTCACTTTACTGGAAGTGCAGAAAGGGCAGTTCGTAGAAATTTCACCTTCTACAAGTATTAATTCGGCACCACAACTGTTACAGTGAAGTTCCTGACGTGTTACACCCCATCCCTGCTCTGCTTCACTCATTGTTTCGAGTGTAAATTCAAACTGTTCTGCCGAAGTGCCTTCATGTTTTGTTTCTACAGCATTTACATAACCGCAGTGTTCACATGCCACCCCTCCTGCAGAAACATTATATTTCGTATCTGCTCCGCACTGAGGACATTCGAATTTTTTGACTGTTTCCCCTGCGGCAGAATGTTCACGTACGGGAGCAAATACTGTAATACCGGGAACTGATGATTTAACTTCTTCATAACCACCGGGCGGTTTCCAGGAAAAATCGGAAATCATAATATCACCTTATTCTTTTTGGAATTGTTTTCTTACAAAATCCGAAATAAAAGGTATGGTAAAATTTTGCCCCTGGTAAGCTTTGTATGCCCAGTAAAGATGTGCTCCAACACAGGCAAGAGGCAGTAAAAGTCCCAGAGGTATGGCCAGCAATAATCCCAGACAACTAAAATTAGAAATTATTTGTACCAGTCCCCATGCCAGAACGGTTATAATATAAAATCCTCCCTGACTTGCAAGAGACTGTATGGCATGGAGTTTTAAAGGTGGTGTGTTTTTCTTTTCCGATATAAGAACATAAAGAGGTACAATAAGTCCTCCTATGCCTGTAACCAGGTTTAAGAGTATGCCTCCGTAACAAAAAGCGCCCAGTGCTCTGTCCTGTTCCTGTAATTCAAAAGATTTTTCAATTGCATATGTATCTTCTCCCATAAAAAAACCTCCTCATTCTGCATAAATTTACAATAATTCTATTTTATCATAATTTTATTGTTTTTCAATAAGATTTCCTGTAATGATCATATCTGTTACTGTACTAAGGGACTGTAAGAAAATAACTCTG
>JBEHWP010000692.1:0-3770 GCA_040217665.1 Vulcanimicrobiota bacterium | reverse complement strand
AGATGACGGAGTTGCCCTGCTGGTTCTGGAGGAATTAAAAAAACTTTCTCTCTGTGACGTAGAGCTTGTAGAAGGAAGAATTTCAGGTCTCGATCTTCTGGATTATTTTATGGATACAGATAAAGTAATAGTAATAGATGCAGTTGCAACGGGAAATAGCAAAGGTGTCCTTTACAGGCTGGAAGGTAAAGATATTGAAGCTATGAGCAGAGGTAATATTATTTCTCTTCATCAACTTGGTATTGCAGAAGTTTTGAAAATAGGGTTAATGCTTTATCCTGATAGAATAGCAGAGAATATCATATTAATTGGTATAGAGATAGGTCATGTGGAGAATAATTTTTCTATGGAAGTATCTTCTTCCGTAAAAGAAACAGTTCCTCTGGCTGTAGAGAAGGTTTTAGAGGAAATAAATTATCATGCATGAGTTATCTCTTACACAGGATATGCTTTCTATTGCTCTTAAAGAGGCGGAAAAATACGGTGCAAAAAAAATTATTTCTTTGAAATTGAAACTCGGCTCAATGAGTATGGTAGATAGTGAATGTTTTAAATTTTATTTTGATGAATTAAGCAAAAATACAATAGCGAGTGGAGCATCGCTGGATTTTATAAAATCTGAACTGGAAATTGAATGTACATCATGTAACAGTAAATCAAAATTAAAGGACCCTGTTATGACCTGTCCGGTTTGTAAAAGCATAGATGTAATATTACTATCGGGACAGGAAATATTATTAGAAGATATGGAGATAGAATTATGAACATACCTGTAATGACAGATATTATGAATGCCAATAATCTGATAGCGGAACAGAACAGAAAATATTTTGACGAAAAATCGATATATGTTGTTAATTTACTGGCCTCTCCCGGAGCAGGGAAAACTACTTTTTTAGAAGAAACTATCAGAAGAATTAAAGACAATATACCGGTTGCCGTCATAGAAGGTGATCTTGCTTCCGACGTAGATGCTCTGAGGATAGAAAAACTTGGTGTTCAGGTTGTTCAGATAAATACAGGCAAAGGCTGTCATCTGAATGCTGCTATGATACAAAAGTCCTTTGAAAATTTGAATCTTGAAACAATTCAGGTCATATTTATAGAAAATGTCGGTAATCTTGTATGTCCGGCAGGATATAAACTGGGAGAGAACGTTACGGTACTTGTTACCAGTACAACGGAAGGGGACGATAAAATTTTGAAATATCCTCCTGTATTTCAATTGGCAAATTTATTGATTCTAAATAAAATCGATCTCCTGACTTATGTAGATTACGATCTTGAAAAATTAAAAAAAGAATTTATCAAAATTAATCCTAAAGCCAGATTACTTCCACTTTCCAGTAAAACAGGTGAAGGATTTAATGACTGGATAGAGTGGCTGAAAAATGAAACATGTATATTCAGACATAAAACTTAGTATCGTAACAGGCAAATTGGTACCTAAAAAATATAGAACACACTCCTGTCCCTGGCCGGGATCTGCAGGAAAAGATATGCCGTATTAAAAGAGAGTTATAAATTATATAGACGCAAAATATTAACAGTCTGTAGAACCAGTTTGCCACACAACAGGATCATATCTTTTCCGGAAGAGTCCGGACAGGGACAGGTTTTAGAAATGGGTATGAACTTATCTGGAGCGGTAATTAGTGTTGATAACGGTAAAAATACTCCTGATTGATCAATGCTCTGTGGTGACGGGTGCTACGGGTGTTGGGTTAAGAAGATTAAACCCGGAACGTGGAGCCTGATTTTAATTGCTGCCTGATTTATCGCTGTCAGTAATTAGAAAAATTTGTGTAGTTTTACATGGAAAAATTTAATGAACCGGTTGGCAGAAAACCGTCGTATGAAAATTTATTAAAGAAAATTTCAGAAATTACAGCTTTTTTTGTTTTTCTTACAGGTATTTTTGTTTTCCTTACATGGAAATTTGAAATCTTTATTTCTTTCCACAAGAGTTTCAGTCCCATGTCAGCCAATACTGCTTTTTCTTTTATACTTACAGGCATATCCTTATGGATGGTGCAGACAAAAAGAGTAAGTTTTATTTTTTATTATCTCAGCAGAATATGTGCTTTTATCGTTTTTGTGATAGCTATTATTACAATAAGTGAATATTTATTTAATGTTAATCTATATATTGATGAGATATTATGCAAGCAGAATTATGGTTTTGAACGTTATCCTGGCCGTATGTCACCTTCTTCTGCATTGAATTTTATGTTAATCGGTATGGTCATAATATTTTTAGACATGGAAAGACCTGCCGGTTACAGACCTGCCCAGTATATAATACTTATGGTAGGAGTGAATTCATTTTTATCTGTTATCGGTTATTTACTTGGTATTGTCTCTTTATTTACTATAGGCCTGTATAAACCTGTAGCATTTCACACAGCTATATGTTTTCTATTTGTTTCTATTTCAGTCATAATGTCCAGACCGGACAGAGGTTTTATAAAAATATTCACCGGTAATAATATTGCAGCATATATGTTACGTCATATCTTATTCATATCTTTTTCTATACCTGTACTTCTGAGTCTGTTATGTTTTTTCTGTCGTATAGGAGGTATTTATTCTGTCTCTTTAGGCTTTATTATATTTTTGTCGTCAAATCTTATTGTGTTTAGCTTTTTATTGTATTTTGCTTCACATTTATTAAATAATCTTGAACGTAAGTTCAATAAAGTGACGAATGATTTAAAGATAAGTGAAGAAAAATTTCACAGTCTTGTTTCCTGTGCTCAGGACGCCATTATTATACTTGAAGAAGGGAAGATTGTTTTTTGTAATGATTCAGCTATAAAGATATTCGGTTATTCTTATGAAGAAGTCAGAGGCAAAGAATTTCATATGTTCCTTTCATCAAATCTTTACAGTACATCTGAGAAAGTTGATATTAGCACGATACACACAGGGGAAGATTACTCAATTTCCAGTAAAATCTGTGAATTTGTTGCACTGAAGAAAAATGGTCACGAATTTTCTGCAGAGTTGTCTATTACTGCAGTAAAGCTTGATGATAAGTGGACAACTATAGGCATAATAAGAGATGTATCAAAATATAAAAAATACTGCGAGAAATTAGAGAAAAATAATAAGGAAATGGAAAATACTGTTAATCGCCTCACTGAGGAATTATTAAAGATAAGTTTAAAGCTGAAAGAGGTCGAATATGAAAAGAGTATTTATAGAATCAGTCAGAATAAAACTTCTTGACGTAAACGTTATTTTACTCTATAATTCAGAAGATATTTGAGAGAATATTATGCGGGGGGATAATTTTTGTACTGCCTTGAATGTTATAATGAAAATGCCGACAATTCTCTCTTTTGCGAATATTGTGGGTGCCCCTTTGAAACAAATAATGAACAGGAAGAAGAGATTCTTAAAAATCGATATAAAATTATTACCTCTTTATCTTCTGAAAATACTGTTTTTCTTTCTTATGACTTAAATTTAAACAGACCATGTGTTGTCAAAATAATAGCAGATCTACAGGATTTATCTGATAAGGAGAAGATATATACCGGAAAATCCCTTAAAAAAGAGGCTTCTTTACTGACCAATTTACGCCATCCCAATCTTCCATGTGTTACTGATTATTTTTTAGAAGATGATTTTTTTTATATTATCATTGATTATATAAGAGGTAAAAATCTTGAAGTTCTGTTAAGAGAAAGTCCCGGTAAGGCTTTGTCTGAAAGACAGGTAATTCAGTGGTTAATACAGATGTCTCGAATAATGGATTATTTGTA
>JBEHWP010000691.1:0-3779 GCA_040217665.1 Vulcanimicrobiota bacterium | reverse complement strand
CATATATGTATTATTTATGCTTACCTCAGTAAAAGGTTTGTGTGAAAATAAAAGACCTATTCTTTTGTACATCAGAAATTAAAAAAAAAGAGGTAGATGTTATCCCAAAAATGAAAGAAACGAATTTTTTATTTAAAAAAGATGAAGCGTAGGGCATCAAAAGCGAGATGAAAAAAAAGATGGAGGTCAGATAATGGTTTTAGAAAACGGAACATTGCTTAATAATCTTTACAGAACAGTCAATATTATTGGGAAAGGCTCTATGGGAAATGTCTATCTTGCAGAAAGAATTAAAGACGGCAAAAAAATTGTAATAAAGGAACTTTCTTTTACGGAAGGCCTTGGCCTGGATCATAGTACGGCACAAGAATTATTTTTTAGAGAAGCAGAATTTATTGCCACTTTTGACCATCCGGGCCTGCCGAAAATGTACGGAAATTTCTCTCATGAAGGCCGTGACTATCTTGTAATGGATTACATAGAAGGTAAAACCCTTGAAGAGTTAATAGATAAAGTAGATGAAAAGAAAGCAATAAAGTGGATAATAGAACTTGCAGGTATTCTGGATTATCTTCATAATTCTTTTCAGAAGCCCGTTGTTTACAGGGATCTCAAGCCTTCCAATATAATCATAACACCTTCTGATAGTGTTACCCTTGTAGATTTCGGTATAGCACGCTATTATAATCCCGATAAAAATACAGACACATTCAGTTACGGTTCTCCTGGATATGCAGCGCCTGAACAGTATAAAGGACGGGGACAGACCACTCCTCAGACCGATATATTCGGTCTCGGAGTCATATTATATCAGATGCTTACAAAACATGACCCTGCAGTAAAACCTTTTACCTTTTCTTCTTTAGATACATTAAATTCTGAACTGGAAAAGATTGTCAAACGGGCTGTCAGCATTGACCCGATGAAAAGATATATAAGTATGAAAGAATTTAAAGAAGTTCTGGAAAAATATATTTCTTCAGGTGCAAAAAAACATCATGTTCCTGATGATGCTCCCCGTAAACCCAATAAATATGCCCGTGCCGGTTTGTGTTTTGCAATACTTACGTCTGTAGTAATCCTGCTCTGTGTTTTTTGCAGATTTTTGCCCCCTCGTCCGGGTTATTTTATTATGGTAAAGTGTGGTTTTTTCTTTCCTGCCATAATATTATTGGCTCATGTTTCCGGTCTTGTAACTTCTGTAATAGGTAAGAGGAATTATGAAAAAGATATTTCTTATGAACATTCAGATAAAGCTATGGGATGTAATTTACTTTTGATTATTCCTGTATTATTTTTTGTTATTTTTATATGTCATAGTTTCAGAACGGAAAGAATCGTCTGGAGTTATGCAGGATGTGAAAGCAATCTTAAACAAATTGCCGATGCTCTGGAGATGTATGCAAAAGATAATGAAGGTCATTATCCGTCTTCCCTTGAGATACTTACAAGACCGGATGAAAAAGGCAGGGTTTATATTAAAAAACTCCCCCTCTGTATTTCTTCAGGCTCTTCTTATGGATATACATACAGTATAAAACCTGATAATTTTACTCTCTGGTGTGGTAAACCAAGGAGCCATATTGATATGAGCTCCAGAGCAAAAGAAGGAGCATTCCCTCAGTACAGCCCCGGCCAGGGGTTAATTGTGCCCTATTAATAAAAGAGTTATGAAAGAAGTAGAAAAAAAGAAAAGACTCAAAAAGAGACAGGAATAAAAACCTGTGTTTATTACTGAGGTAAGAATAAATAATACATATATGCTCTCGTAATGCGTAACGCGTGACAGGAGTAAAACGTTTATTAAATGCTTATGCTCAGGTCAGTAAGTGCTACAAATTGCATCATGCCATTTTACATTATAAAGCGTACCAATACACCTGGGGTGGGTGATATTTTTTTCTCCGGAGCACCGGCAAGCCCAGAGCACTAAAGTTAATAAGCAATTGGTATAAAATAGCTTGTTTGCAGGATAATAGAGAAAAAATGGAGAATATCTCAAAATAGCAAAGATATTTCTGGAAATTCTTGAAGGAAAGTAAAAGATAAATGAAATATGAACAAATGTCTAGAGCTGAGTTGCTTGAAGAACTTGAAAGTCTTTCTTCTGTTATAAAGCCTTTTAATGCAGATACGAATCTGAAAGAAGCAATCCGGGAATTACAGGTTCGTCAGATAGAACTCGAAAGGCAGAACAGAGAACTCAGAGAAAAGCTTCAGAAAGCGGAAGAAACCCGCAGTCATTATGAACGTATTTATGATTTTGCTCCTGTCGGATACTGCAAGCTTGATAAAAAAGGAATTATCAGGGATATAAATTTCACAGCCGCAAAAATACTTGGTTCAGAAAAAGCCTCTTTAACCGGTAAGCCATTCAATTTGTTTATCTCAGAATGTGATAGAGATAAATTTTTCAGTCATTTAGAAATGGTTGAACCTGATACTGAGAAGCTGTCTGTAGAATTGTCTGTAAGTGAAAAGAACGGAGAGGTAAGATGGGTAGAAATGTTGATTTCTCCGATGAAATACTCGGAAGAACTTCTTTTTCAGGCAATAATTACTGATATTACAGACCGCAGACATCTGGAAGATAGTTTACATATTGCCCTGGAAAAATATAAAGTGCTTTTTGAGTCCTTCCCTCTTGGTATAAGCATAACTGATAAGAACGGTAAAATTGTTGATACCAATAAAGAGTCAGAACGCTTACTAGGTATAAGTTATGATGATCATACTGTAAGAAAATATAATTCCCCTGATTGGCAAATAATACGTACAGACGGAACCCCTATGCCTGCAGAAGAATATGCCAGTGTGAGAGCCATGAAAGAGAATCATCTTGTAGAAAATGTTGAAATGGGCATAGTTAAAGATAATGGTAATATTACATGGATTAGTGTCACTGCTGCCCCCATTCCTATAGAGCAATATGGAGTTGCTATTGCCTATGGAGACATTACATGGCGTATACTGGCAGAGAAAGCTCTCAGGGAAAGCGAAGAAAAACTTCGCGCTATTTTTAATATTGCCAATATAGGAATTGCCATTATTGATAAAACTGGCAGATTTGTCATGTTTAACAACTGGTGGATTGAAATCCTTGGTTATGACAGGGAAGAAATGATAAATTTCACTAATCTGGATATAACATATCCTGACGATAAAGAAACCAGCAGAGCATGGTTTCTTAAAATCGTTCAGGGGAAAATAGAAAGTTACAGGCTTGAAAAACGCTTTGTAAAAAAGGATAATTCTGTCTTCTGGGGTGATCTGTCAGTATCATCGATCAAAGATAAGGACAATAAGGTAACCAATTTTGTCGGGATTGTGACCGATATTACAGAGCGCAAACTTGCGGAGGAAGCGCTGATAAAAGAACACTATAAGACCCAGATGTATCTGGATATTGCCGGTGTAATGCTCCTGGTTCTGGACAGAGACGGAAATATTACTATGATCAATAAAAAGGGATGTGCTATTCTGGGTTATACGGAGCATGAACTTACAGGTCGTAGCTGGTTTGATACATGTCTGCCGGGAGGAATAAAAGAAGATGTAAGAGGAGTCTTTCAACAACTGGTAAACGGTAATATGTATCCTGTCGAATATTATGAAAATTCTGTTCTTACAAAAAGCGGTGAACAACGTATAATTGCTTTCCATAACGCATTCCTTCGCGATTCTTCAGGTCAAATCACTGATATTCTTTCCTCAGGCGAAGATATTACGGAACGTAAATTAAAAGAAAAAGAACTTGAAGAAGCGGAGAGAAACTTCAG
>JBEHWP010000690.1:0-3779 GCA_040217665.1 Vulcanimicrobiota bacterium | reverse complement strand
AAAAATGGTATTCACTCCTTTAATAAGAGAATCTTCTGTAGCTATAGGAGGATTTTAATGTTCGTAACGCGTAACGCGTGACGGGAGGTTTTACTTACAACCAGGATAATATTGATAGTGTTTCTATAAGGAAATTTCATGAGAGGAGGTGATAAAAATGCTTGCTCTAATGACATGTCCGGAGATACATCAATGTGCCTGGTGTCTCTGCCTTATGGTTGACGGGCAGTATATTGAAGACTGTGAAGAACTTCTGGATGTGTCACATGGTATATGCGAGAAATGCCTGAAAGAAGTGGTAGAAGAATTCTGATGACCGGGAGTTGAAGCATTATATGCGTGATGTAGAAAGGTATAAAAATCTTATTATCGAGCCAACAAAAAGGAGTTGTGAAAATACAACTCTTTTTGTTTTATTGATTTTTCCGCTATTTTTTATTTTTCCAGGAAGGAACTTCTTAAAATATAGTGAACATAAAGGAATATTTTTATAGTCATTACCAGTTCAGGTCACACCCGGTAATGAGAACCTGTCCTCGCGTCACGCATTACGCGTTACGCATTACGATTCTCATAGCTTATTTTCCCGAGGGGAGGAAATTATTATTAAAGAACATTACTATAATTCAGATGTAGATATAACGAGAATAGAACTGGACAACGGTATGGAAATTTTATTAAAGCACATGGCAAATGCAAAAATGGTTTCCATTAACCTCTGGCTCAAAGTGGGTTCTAATAACGAAGAAGAGCATATGGCAGGTATTGCCCACTTCATAGAACATATGCTTTTTAAAGGAACAGAGAAGAGAAAAGTAGGTGACATATCAAAGGAAATAGAAGAACTTGGCGGATATCTAAACGGTTTTACAAGCTATGAAGCCACTGCATATCAAATTACCCTGCCGAAGGAAAATTTCTCAAAAGGTCTTGAAATTCTTCTTGATGCACTGAAAAATTCTTCCTTTGATCCTCTGGAAATAGAAAAAGAAGGCCATGTAATTATAGAAGAATGTAAAATGAGAGACGATACTCCCGGCGTACGTTCCTGGGAAAACCTCATGAAAATTGCCTTCAATCAGCACAGATACAGGCGTTCAATAATAGGAGAAGAGCAATTGATAAAGAATTTTACAAGAGATTCGATTCTCTCCTTTTATAATCAATATTATCGTCCTGAACATATGGTACTCATAATTGCAGGAGATGTTAAAGCAGAAGATTTTATAGAAGACCTTGAAGCTCTTTACCCTTTAACAGAAAGGAAAGAAGGGACAATTAATCTTTCCCCTGTAGAGGGACAGCAAAAAAAATTACGTTATGATTATTTCAGAGGTGATATAGAGAGAACCTATATAGACATAGGGTTTCATATTCCCAACGAACTTCATTCAGATTCATTTACCATGGAAATTCTGTCTTTTATACTGGGACAGGGGCGAAGTTCACGATTATATCAGGAACTAAAAGAGAAAAGGCAACTGGTTACTTCCATTGGCACAGGAGATATAAACGGAAATGATCCCGGTCTGTTTATAATATCGGCAGTAACTGACGAAGATAAAGTCATGGATGCCCTTAAAGCTCTGTGGAATGAAATTGAAATGATTAAAAAAGTCATAAAAGAAGAAGAACTGCAGAAAGCCATGATTTCAATAGAAAATGATTATTTATTCGATCTGGAAACAGTTGACGGTCAAACAGATAAAATCGGTCACTGTGCAGCTCTGGGTGATTATACTATGGCAGTAAAATACCTGGATATACTCAAAAAAATTACAGTAAAAGATATAAAAGATGTGGCAGAAAAATATCTGAAACTTGATAATTGCAGTATATCCATATACAGCCCCTGCAGTTCAAATGATCATCTGAACATAACAGTAGAAGAGATGGAAAAACTATTAAGAGGTGACAGAAAAACTGTCACCTGTATTTCAAAGAACAGAACGGACGAAATACATACTGTCAACGCGGAAAAAGTGATGCTAAAAAACGGAGTGACTCTAATACTCGAACATGATAAAACTCTGCCTGTAGTAGCTGTCTATGCAGGTCTCAAAGGTGGAGTCAGATTTGAAACAAAAGAAACAAACGGTATCTGCAGATTTATGAGTAAATTACTGATAAAAGGTACTGAAAACAGATCTGCCGTGGAGATCGCAGAACAGATAGAGTCTCTTGGAAGTTTTATAACTCCCAGATCAGGGAAAGATTCCTTCGGCCTTTCAATGGCTATTATTGACAGATATTTTAAAGAAGGACTGAATATCTTTCTGGATGTTCTCACAAATCCATCATTCCCTGAAAATGAAATAGAAAAAGAAAGAGCTTTTATTTTATCTGATATCAGAGAAAAATATGATGACCCTATGAGAATATGTATAGAAACATGTGACAGTCTGATCTTCAAACACCATCCTTACGGAATGCCTGCTACAGGAACTGAGAAAAGTATAAAAAATATTCAGAGAAAAGATATAATTGATTTTTATGATAATTATGTCAATGGAGAAAATCTTTATATATCAGTTGTCGGTAATTTTAACAGGGAAGATATTATTGCCGAATTCGAAGGTTCCATAAGAGGGAGAGGAGATAATACAAAACATTTCCCCTGTCCTTCTAAAGAAGAAAAGCCTGAAAAGATGAAGCAGTCAATAAAGAAAAAAGATATAAGACAGTCATCAATATCCATAGGATTTCTCGCTCCTTCCGTAACATCGGAAGATTATATTGATTTTATTGTCTTAAATTCCATATTACATGGTATGGGTTCGAGACTCTTTATAGAACTCAGAGATATTCAGGGTCTTGCTTATGTAATTTTCTGCTATCTGGAACATGGTATAGAAAACGGGAATTTTAAAGCTTATATAGGCACAGGTCCCGAAATGGAAGAAAAAGCAATAAAAGCATTGCTGAGAGAACTGGAAAAAGTTCGCAATGAAGGTGTAACAGAAGAAGAGCTGAAAAAAGCTAAAAATATGATAAAAGGAAGATATGAAATTACTCTTCAGGAAAGAATAGCCCGTGCTACAAAGTATTCCTCTTATGAAATACTGGGACTCGGTTATGAAAGGGTAAAGGCATATCCTCTTCTTATAGAGAATGTAACACTGGAAGATGTAAATAATGTGGCAAAAAAATATTTCGATCTGGAAAATTATTCTCTGTCTGTGATAAGGCCGGGAAAGAAAAGTGAGTCGTGAGTCCTATGAGACTATCCGAAAAGCAATATCTATGTTTACATCCTTTCCACTGCCAGGTTCTGGAGAAAAATATATACCGTATTAACAGCAAGTCGTAAATTAAATAGACGCAAAATATTAAATATCTGTAAAAAAAGGTTCTCTTTCAGAAGGATTATAGATTTTTCGGAAGAGCCTGCCAGTGGAAAGGTATAGGGCGACTTTTCTGATAGACTCTATGTATAAGGTAATTCATCAACCATCACACATCATGACTCACTGTAAAATTTCATTTCTTTCTTACTTCTTCTACCCATATATGGATTAAATCTATCATAGTAAAATTATCAAAAATATCTTTTATTTTTCTGGCAAGTTGCTTCACAAACAAACGGGAAGGGCACAAATTGTATTCCTTACATGCATGGAGGTCAACGTCCGGCCCAAGACAATCAAAAAGAAATTCCGGCCCTTCAAGTATCTGAATTATATCACTGAATTTTATATCTTCAGGTCTTTTAGCAAGCCTGTGCCCGCCACCGGGCCCTCTTTTACTGGATATAATACCTCCCTTGTTAAGTTCATAAA
>JBEHWP010000689.1:0-3782 GCA_040217665.1 Vulcanimicrobiota bacterium | reverse complement strand
ATTTTTCATGGAAAGCCTGAAAAATAAAAAAATAAGAATAATTTTTTCTATATCTTTACTTGTTATTAATCTGATATTATTTTATTCCTTTACATACAGTCTTCTGTCTTACAGAGGTAAAATACCCGTTAATGATGAAGAAAGAGAAGTATACCTTTTGAAATCGTGGCCTTCCTACAGACCTGCAAAGATTGCTTCCCGGCTCGACGGTAAAACGTACGGACTCTTCAGTGATAATATGATATTTTACGGCAGAGGGAAGCTTATAGGCTCCATTTATGGTGAGACACGATTTTCAGATGTAATGGATTTAATGAATTCACCCGGTTTATTATATAAACATCTGAGAAACATGGATGTTAAGAATTTTCTGGTAGTTAAACAGAGGGTGGATCGTTTACATAAAATAAAAAATATGGATCTTTCCGGTATAGATTCAAGCCAGTATTTTGTTAAAATTTATGAAGATCATAATACTGCTCTGTACAGGTTAAAAGATAGTAAATATAGATAAATAATAAGAGCAATAAATAGTTTTTGATTCTTATAACTTTCTGACACTAACTATATGACTGGACTTTTGAGTAATTTTGAGCTAGAATTATACATTGCGTTCTATGTGTATATATGTTGAAATATTCCAGATCCGGCTGAAAACTTATCACGGAAGGTGCCAGTGAAATGGTGTAAAAACAAGTATTATTTTTATTAGGATTATAAGTTGAAAAATATGAAAAATTTCAAATTGTCTCTGGAAATAATTTTATTAATAACATCATTATTGCTTATAATAACATATAATTTTAAATTTCCTATAGACGCTGATGCTCATTATTTTATAAAATCAGGAGAAGAAATATATCTTTTAAAAGGATTTCCTGTTTATGATTCTTTTTCCTGGGTTCCTGTCGAACAGAAGGTACCTTATGTAAACTGGGAGTGGCTAACATGTTTGATATTTTATGTTATATATAATAAAGGAGGTTTTCTTTATTTAACTTTTTATAAAACAGTTCTTTACGGGTTGAGTTATTTTATAATGTTTTTCATCTGCAAAAAAAAATACGGCTTACTTTCTGCTTCACTTAGTATCATTATTGCCATATACACAGGCAGATGCTTCCTGGCTCCCAGGGCAATGGTTCATACGGCAGTTCTATTTCCTGTTGCTATAATTATGCTTTTATATGACCAGGATACATACTTTGATAAAAGGCAGTTATTTTATTTCCCCATTCTATTTCTTGTATGGTCAAATCTCCATGCCGGTTTTATAGTGGGAATGGCTTTTGTTTTTGTCGGGTTTTTAATAAATTATTATTTTAAAGTAAAAAAAATAACAAATAAGAAAAAAAAACAGTTGTTTTTATCCTACCTGCTTCTTGTATGTCTCTGTTTAATAGCTGTTATGGTTAATCCTTACGGACCGAAAGTTTTCTTGAAAATACTTGAATTTTTTACTCCCAGGTCAATAGAAGTTTTCATTAAGTATAATACAGAATATCAATCACCATTATCTTATATAAAATATTTCGACTATTATATAATTGCAGTTTTTCTGTCCATAATGGGTTTGTTTTTTTATTATTTCAGATACAGGATTACTCTATCGCCGGTTGAATTTTATACATATCTGTTTTTTCTTCTTATCTCTCTTAGAGCCGTAAGAAATATACAGTTGTTCAGCATAGCAATTATTCCGGTATTTGCGTTTCTTTTTTACAATACAATTGAAATAAAAAAGAATTTTTTTAATAGTCCTGTTTCAGAAAAAGTATCCTTTCTTTTTGTTTTTCTGAAGATCATATGCCTTACAGGCATTTTATATTATTTCGTAACAGTATTATCCGGCCTGGACCCGACAGCTAAAAGTACAGAAAAAAAACTTTTTCCTGTTAATTTAAAAGAATATCTTATCAAGAATGATTTACCTCAAAATCTTTATAATCATGAGATTGCAGGTTCATACCTCTTATTTACCTATCCAAAATATAAAGTATGTATTGATACCAGAGAACCACTGGTTTATAAACCAGATTATTTTATAGAACTTGGAGCAACCTATTCTGACCATGAAACGTTTATGCGATTTGTAGATAAATATAATATAGATCTCTGTATAATGGATTTAAAATACCATCCTGATTTACTGGCATCTCATAAGAGAGGATGGCTTCTTCTGTATGAAGAAGGAAGATATAAACTTTATTTAAGAAGTAATGAAAGAAATAAGAAAATTATTGATAAATTTAAAAATGATGAACTTGTTTATCCGAATATTTATGAATGTCATGCTTTCTTATACTTAAATTTTATTGAACTAAAAGATTATAGAAAATCCAGAAAATATTTAAGAAAACTAATCAATTATTATCCGGAAGATAAAAAATTGTGGTCTTATCTGAGAGAAATAGATAGACTTATCGAACTGGATAATCATAAGAAAGGAAGGTAGAGTGTTGTGAGTATACTCCGTATGGCTCTCGGTCAGATAAATACTACAGTCGGCGATTTTAAGGGCAATCTTAAAAAAGTAACAGATTGCCTTAACATGGGAAGAGAAAATAATGTTGACATAGTAATCTTTCCCGAATTAACCACCACCGGTTATCCCCCTGAAGATCTGCTCCTCAAACCGAGTTTTATCCAGGCAAATCTGAATATGTTGAAAGAGGTGATTTCATCCACTAACGGTATAGGCTGTATTCTTGGATTTGTAGAAGGAGAGAAAGAACTTTATAATTCCGCTGCTTTTATATATGACGGGAGGTTGCTCGGAACATGCCAGAAACTGCTTCTTCCCAATTACGGTGTCTTTGATGAAAAAAGGTATTTTACGGCAGGAGAAAAACATACAGTCTTTGATACGGGACAGGTAAAACTGGGAGTCAATATCTGTGAAGACATATGGTTTGAAGATGTTACAAGGTTTCAATCCCTGAAAGGAGACGCAGAAATAATAATAAATATTTCTTCTTCCCCCTATCACAGAGCTAAATGGAAAATCAGACAGGATCTTATATCTATGAGGGCAACTGACAACAATGTAATTATTGTCTATGTCAATCAGGTCGGAGGACAGGACGAACTTGTTTTTGACGGCCAGAGCCTTGTTATGGCGCCGAATGGCGAGATTATTGCCACAGGAAAACACTTTGAAGAAGATTTCGTCATATTTGATATAGATACGGTAAAACTCAGACATAACAGACTCAATAACAGCCAGTTTCAGAAAAGAAAAGCTCTCTTTCAGGCAACTGAAAAACTCCGTCTCGTAAAACTGGAAGAATGGTATGAAAAACCTGATAAAAAGGTCATACCTTTCAGAGAAATAAAGCCTTTAGAGGATGAAGAAGAAATATATTCAGCTCTTGTTCTGGGACTTCGCGATTATGTGAGAAAAAATGGCTTCAAGAAAGTTGTACTTGGTCTGAGCGGAGGTATAGATTCCGCCCTTTCTGCTGTCATCGCAGTCGATGCTCTGGGGAAAGAACATGTGAAAGGTATTGCCATGCCTTCCATGTATTCTTCAGAGGGCAGTGTTACGGATGCCAGAAAACTTGCAGAAAATCTGGGTATGGAATTTATGGTCATACCTGTGACTGATATATTTAACAGCTACGAAAAAACTTTTTCCGATCTCTTTAAAGGTCTTTCTTCCGATGTTACGGAAGAAAATCTTCAGGCAAGAATAAGGGGAAATATACTTATGGCCATATCCAATAAGTTTAACTATATGGTTCTTGCCACAGGAAAACACTTTGAAGAAGATTTCGTCATAT
>JBEHWP010000688.1:0-3783 GCA_040217665.1 Vulcanimicrobiota bacterium | reverse complement strand
TTCTCTTGCTTTAGTTACATTAATAATATTTTCTTTTAATTTTTCTTCTATACTATCAAATATCTTCTGCCCGTAGTCCTGAATTTCTTTGATTTCAATATTTTCATTTTTCCTTGCCTGATTTAGCCTCTGTATGGCTTTTTGAGAACTTTCCTGCACTTCTATGCTGGATTTGATTTTTTCCATTTTAATTTGATTGAATTTTTTCTTAATCTCTTCAGCCTGTTTTTTTGCCTGTTCCATTATATTATTGGCTTCTTCTTTTATTTTGACACTTGATTCCAGTTCTTCAGGCACATTATCCTTTACTTCTTCAAGTAAATCCAGAAGTTCTTGCTGGTTTACTATTATAAGATCTGTGAGAGGAATCTTAACTTTAGATTCCAGTGCTCTCTGTAAGCGATCCAGGCAGGAATATATTTCTTCCATAATATAAATTTTCTCCAGTGTTATTTTTTTAAGGAGTACGTACGTTGAAAATATATCACAGATTATGAGAAAAGAAAAGATATTTATGCAAAAATATTTCGATTTTCTATAAAAAATATTCTGATTGGAATTTAATTATGGTGAAAAGTGAAAAGTGAAAAGAATAGGATATTACTAACTCTTCACTTTTCACTCTTCACTATAATCATATAAACTATTTCTGAGTATTTTGATCCTGGTATAAATTCACTGTATTCTGCGCATCATGAAGAATTTTACTCGTATTAAATGGATTGACATTATCACCACCGCTGTGAACCACAGGATTTGGTGCAGATACGCCTCCGCTTTTCTGACCTGTATTGGTCTGACCTGTATTTGTTTGAGTGTTTGTTTTTGTTGTATTTGTCTGATTGGTTCTGCTGAAAGAAACCATATCTACTGTATTTGTATCTGCATAATATTTATAACGTCCTCCCATAGTTTCAGCTACTGATTTTAACGGAAAGGATATGACATTACCTCTGCCGTCTTTATAATCAATCCATACTGCTATTTTTGAAAGTTTTTCCTGGAGTGAGGAATCTTTCACAGAAAGTGTTGTTGCAGTAGTTGAATGGGGGACATTCATAAACGTTAGAAGTACAGAGCCTTCTACATACACTATATCTCCATAAACATAAATCTCACCGGTAAAAGGCTTGTTATTTACATATACAGTAGGTAACGATGCACCATAAGTAACATTGCAAAAAGATATACACAATAGAGATAATAATATGAGCCATATAAAATTTTTCATAACAACCTCCAAAGTAAAATTTTTTTCATATATATTATCCCATAAATATTGCAATGAATCAATCTTATTTTTGATTACCTTTAAAAATAACATGTGATTTTACAAAACTATATTCCAAGAAAGTAATTTAAGTGTTAAAATATAAATTATGGTTTATGTCATATTCTTCCCGTCACGCATTAATCGTCACGGGGGAGTATGTCTGTATTATGTATGCTTATCTAATTACCGAAACAGGTAAATTGGTACCCAAAAAATATGTAACACGCTCCTGTCCCTGGCCGGGCTCTGGAGGAAAAGATATGCCGTATTAAAAGAGAGTTGTAAATTATATAGACGCAAAATATTAACAGTCTGCAAAACCAGTTTGCCACACAACAGGATTATATCTTTTCCGGAAGAGTCCGGACAGGGACAGGTTTTAGAAATGGCTATGAACTTATCTGGAACGGTATAAGTAATTATAGATTGTTTTGTATTATGAAAGTTCATTTTATATAAAATCAGGAGTTATCCATAGTTATGAGTAAAGACGGACGAAGTATTATTAAAAGTAATAATGGAAAAATACAGAAATTTCTCAGAGACCTGGAAAGACGTGGTATTAATAAATGGGTTATCAATATTATTAATGAAGATTTATGCTATGAAAAAAATGAAGCTATATTATTAAAACGTATAGAAGAGGTTATGGAAAAAGAAAGGGTATCTATTATAAAAGCGATGGAAATCAGTAAAGAAGCTCATAAGGGACAGAAACAGAAAAGATCTCATGATGAAGAAGGACTGGATAATATTCCTTATTTTAACCATCCTGTTCAGGTTGCTCTTATGGCATTTAATAAAAAATTATCTCCCTTTGCCATAAAGGCAAGTCTGCTACATGATGTTATAGAAGATACACCTTTTACTATTACTGAACTGGAAATGGAAGGTATTAATTCTCATACTGTAAATATTGTTAAAGAAGTTACCAAAGATCCTCACGAAGATAGAAAATCCTATCTGGATCGTGTGGCAAACTTATCAGGAGAAGCGAAATTAATAAAATGTTTTGACAGGTATCATAATCTTTTGAGATCCTTTTCTATAAAGGATATAAAGTTTCTGAATCGTTATATCAGGGAAACAGAAGAAATATATGTTCCTGCTTTTTCAAGTTATGAAGAATTATCAGATTTAAAGGTTTCTTTTAATATTTTATTACAGGAACTTAAAAAATTCAGAGACAGTTTACTTTTTTAATTACCATAACAGGTAAATTGGTATCCCAAAAAAATATGGCACACATTATATCATATTTATTTTTGAAAGGATGAATAGTTTTGAAAAACAGTATTTTTTTGATTTTCTTTATGTTCCTTTTTTCTCTGCCATGTTTTGCCGCAGAAAAAAAATTACCTGACGGATATGATAAGGTAAAACTCTTTGACACTTTTGAACAGGTAAATTCTATCTATAATAATAATCTTCTTAAAATAAATCTTCCGGGGCCATTCAAATCTAATCTCTATGTTTTACAACTTGATGACCTTTATATAAAAGAAGTAGATTTTGAATTTTCCGAAGGACGTCTTGTATGGATCTGTATCAGATATAAAACAACTACAGGACAGTGGAATAACCCTCAGATAATAGGCTTCGGCGACTATCCTTTTGAAACTATGGAAGAGAAATTTATATCTCAATACGGGGAGCCTGATGATACGGATGACGGAGAGAAACGGAGAGCAGACACCATTACAGATATATGGAAGATATGGACCTGGAAAAATGAGAAAGTTGTAATGGAATTTGAAGGGAAATGCCATTTCTCTATGGGACAACAGGGAGCCTATGTCTATACACAGTATATTTATCCGAAAGAACTGGAAGAAAAGATTAAAGAAATAAGAGAAAAGTGAATAGTGAAGGGTGAAGAGTAAAGAGTAAAGAGTGAATAGTGAATAGTGAAGGGTGAAGAGTGAATAACAATATTGTTGATAAGTTATAATTGTAACTGCTCACTGATAACTGGTAACTGGTCACTGATAAATGTCCGTCACCTGTTCCAGAAATCTTCATCTAAAATTAGTTTTTCTGTATATTCTTCTTCGCCGGGATTTGCGAATTTTATGTATAATACAGACGGGCCGTCTTTCGGTATGGCTACGATTAAGCTTCCCAGGGTGCGTGTCTTTTCCGGCGTACTTCCCGTTCTCCATATACTGTTATCAGGTCCGTCATGGATATCACTGCTGAATTCTATAAAATCTTCCATTTTAAACAGATTTTTATGATTTTCCAGCAGTTCTTTAATGCGATTATATCTTACATAACTGCTTTCATTTTCTTTTTTATTAAATTTTATGAGATTTTCATCAAGATAATGATTTGTGTGATATAAAATACCGTTTTCTGTCTCTCTTACAGAACTGGTTCCTTCCTGACCTATTTCTACAATTGCAATCTTTGTTTTATCTCCTATTATATAAAAGAAAGGTTTGCCAAATTTTTCTTTTTTTTCCAGCACTGAATCTACAGTGTCACATGTTGTGAGTAATTCAGCTATA
>JBEHWP010000687.1:0-3783 GCA_040217665.1 Vulcanimicrobiota bacterium | reverse complement strand
GGTTCTACAGTAGGAGTAGGCGGTTTGGGTGTAGGAGTAGGTGGTGCTATAGTCGGTTCTACAGTAGGAGTAGGTGGTAATGGAGTCGGTTCTACAGTAGGTTCTGTTGTAGGTTCTGTTGTAGGTTTTACAGTCGGTTCTGTCGTAGGTAATGTAGTCGGTAAGCTACTGTTCGGATCTATAGTAGGTAATGTAGTCGGTATAGAAGTAGGTGGAGAAGGTGGTGCTGTAGGTACTGTTGTCGGTACCGGAGTCGGCGGTGATAGAGAAACTTCTCCTGAACCATAGCCATCTGTTTTTTCTCTGAATCTTGGTTCCTTTAATAATTTTACCGATACAGGTATACAGAAATCAACACATGGTGTAATAAGTAATGTTTTATTTGATTCACTTGTTATATTTCCTTTTGCAGAATCAGTACTTCTGGCTATTACAGAACCGATAATATGAACATTACCGTTAATCTTTACATCACTCCCGGAATATAACATACCTGTTACACAGGGATAGCCTCTGGAAATAGAATATAACATATCCTGGAGAGCTGTTTTGGAGTGGGGGTTATCTTCATCATTATTACTTGCATATACAATTGATTTGACATCCATCGAAGCCAGGCAGGGAGTATAACTGGAACCGCCTGAAATAAGATAGTTTGACATATTGGTTATGAGAGCACTGCCAATACCTTTAGACTGTAATGTACTCTGTACTGCAGAATTTTTTATAAAAGTTTCAAGGCTTACAGGCTCGAATTTTTCATTATTATCTGAAGCCCATGCCTGTCCGATAATATTAAAAGGCCATATGGATTCAGCTATTTGAAAGTCTTCCTGAGATGATTTAATCTTATATTTATCATTTATTGTAGTGTATAATATATTATACCAGTCGTCGAAATTCGGAGCAGGATTTTCCGCATAGGTACCATTCATACCTAAAACTTCTGAAGAGCCCTGAACTGTTATATCTCCGTCAGCATATATTATAAGCTTTTCAGTCGGGTAACCTCCATAATCCAGAGTAGAAGTTCCGCATAAATTTATTGATGCAGGTGTATTTGGATCTGTGCCGGAAGGCAACATTGCCTGGCCTGTTGCACTTACCAAACCGTCACCTGTAAGGCCTTTTGCAATATTGACAACATGTCCGTTTACTACATATATATTGGTCTTGTTTAATTTTACAGGTGTATTGTTTATGGAAAGATTGGCATTTTCCAGTTTGTAATTTCCCGGATCCAGTAAACTTATCTTGTCTCCGTCAATATTGTACATATTATTTGCACTGTCGTAACTGCAGGCGGAAGGACTGCATTTAATGCCAATTTCCGTTATAAGGTCTTTTATGCCGGAAATAGAAAGAGGTGAAACTTCTTCCGGAGGCGCAGGAAGTTCTCTGTTTAGAGGTCTTTCCATTCCTCTGGTTCTATATGGATAATTAACATTAATAGAATTGTTTGTAGATATATAGCCGTCAACAATGAACTCTGAATGAGTATCACATGTTATATTATTCAGGGAACATATGTCACTTGACGGTGTTGTTTCAAGAGTGTATGGATCGGTTATTCCTCTGGTGAATAAATTCCCCTTTACCTGCATCGTACCGCTTGAGAAAAGAGCAGGAAGTTTTGCATTTGGTTTTACAAAGGTTTTTATTGTAAAGGTTCCGTCTTTTGATTTCAGTCCTCCAGTGGCAACTATCTGTATTGAACCGACAGGCACTGCATCTCCTTCATCTGTTAATCTCTTATCTTCACCGTTATAATTATTATAAACCCTTACTTTATAATGATAGAGACTGGTTCCTCCATCTTCCCCGATATGTCTCCAAGTTGTTATTCCTTCACCCCATCTGGCATTCGGGTCAAAACTGTTTCCCGGCCAGTAGTTATCTTCATTGATTTTATATACAGCCATGGCTACACCTGCTTCTGCTGCAGAAAAACAGTTCAGGTAATTTCTGTCATGACCTGTGAGGGTAAGTAAATTCTGGCTTATAGAGAGTAAAGATATGACAAAAATAAAGAGCAGTACAAGGATGAATAATACAGTAATCAGCGTAAATCCGTCTTTTTTATTCAAATGATTTTTCATATTTAATTCTCCTTTATATTTTATTATATACCAAGCGTATTATGTGGATAAATTTCTATAAAAGATTTCATTTCTTCATTACCGGAACCGGTAAAAGAAGCTCCTTTTTTTCTTGCACAGATTTCTATTTTTATAAGAGAAGGGCTTGTTCTGTAAATTCCTATAGTATGGATATACCTGGCAATAACAGTATACTTAATATTATTATCACTGCATAAATTAAATAATTCTGTGTGTGTGAGAGGGAAAGGAACTTTTCTCGCATCGCCTGTGACTTTGTCATATACTTTTTCTTTTCTTCTTAATTCACCTGATGTTTTATCAAAATAATATATGACATATTTCTGCCATATAGGTGTGGTGCAACTGTCATCATCAAGGGCGATAGTTCTTTTGCTTCCTGAATCCATATAAGGGGATAAAAAACTGATTGCATGGGGAGTTCCGCCTGCATCATATATTTCTGCACTGTTTATAGTAACGGAACTGTTGGATGAACTGCTTAATTCCACTCTCATTCTTCTGAGGGATACCAGAACTTCACTCTGAACCTCCGCTCTGGTTCTCCCAATCATAAACAGTTTGAGCCCCGGAACAAATACGCTGAAAAGAGCCGATAGCAGAATACCACAGATGGCAACTGCTACCATTATTTCTATTAAAGTATGTCCCCGGTTACCATTCATAATAGCTCCTTCTTCAATATACAGGAACATTCATGGGAAGATATATTTTATTATATACATAAGAGCCTGTTACTACTTTTTTTATACCGCTTGATTGTTTCCATTTTACTGTTATAATGACTTCTACTATCTGTTCAGGATCTGCAAACTTTCCATTCTCGAGCTTTACTTTTTTTACCATAACTACAGGTGTGAAAGTAGTATTTTCTATATTAATTGCATAATCTACGGAAGAATGATTTTCTGCAGTAAGTTCTACATTCCCCATAGTCTCTACATCGGGGATCATGTAAAAACTACTTTTATATAATTCCAGATGTTTACTGGCAACATTATAAGCTACCGACATATTTTTACTTGTCTTTAAAGCTTCTATACTGGAAGGGAAAATAGTTACTATACTGAGTACTATGATACTTAAAAGACATATAGAAACCATAATCTCAACAAGACTCAATCCACTTACAGGAGATTTTCCCCTCATAAATTAATCCCTCAAAGACATATAAATTATAAGATTTTAAAAAAATTTACTCCTTATTAATTATACAGTAGTTTATTGTCTGTTAAATCCAGTAACACACAAAGTATAACATATTTTATAACATTTTGCAATTGGTTTTATATTTATAAAATTAATGTTATTTCAGAAAAAATTTATAAAAAGAACGTTCAAAACCATCTTTTATAAAAGTTCTATATAATCTATACTTTTGCAGATTTTAAAAACTGTAAAAAAAATAATCCAGGAATGAATTCAAAATAACTTTCACCAATAAGGGTTATGGGTGTTGGATTAAAAAGTTTTAAACCACAGAACTCAGAACCTATTTAGAGCCTATCCGAAAAGTCGCCCTATACCTTTCCACTGCCAGGCTCTTCCGAAAAATCTATAATCCTCCTGAAAGAGAACCTGTTTTTACAGACATTTACTATTTTGCGTCTATTTAATTTACAACTGGCTGTTAATACGGTATATATTTTTCTCCAGAACCTGG
>JBEHWP010000686.1:0-3785 GCA_040217665.1 Vulcanimicrobiota bacterium | reverse complement strand
AGTTTGGTATAGAAAGTTATACTAAAGAAGATCTATATAAAGTTCTTGACAATGGAGAAAAACGCAAACATGGATATAAACAGGTTATGGTTTTCACCGGCCGTCAGGGAAAAATGAAACTTGAACGTATTTCCAAACCTGTTGTCATGGATAAAAAAGTTTTTTACAGCGGAAAAAAATCTGATGCCAGAGTAGATTATGTATACTCAGAGAAAGATTTCGCTCATAAAGTAGTCGCCTATCAATGGGATGGTAAAGATTGGCATGAAATAGATTTCAGGATGCCATAACATGACTATTTATTAATGAAGAGGAATCTCTGTTAATTAATTTGTTGAAGAGTTGAAGAGGTGAATTTTTGTAGCCCTTCAACCTTTCAACTGCCCCGAATCGGAATTTTTTGTCTGCTTTATATATTTGATAGCTCTTTTTTCTATAACTAACCCTTTACCGTCATGGTTTTGCCGGATTTTCATATATCTTTGATCGACCCATTCTATAATCCCCTCACATGTCTGGTTGTCAATGAATTTAAGTATAATAGAATGTCGTTCTTTTATTTTTCTATTAATATAAGCTTCACTGGGATTTGTTCTGGTTTTTTTTCTATCGTGAAGCTTAAATTTATCAGATTTTTGCAGAGGTTTCTTGATTGGCTTTTTATCAGTTTTGTCTTTCCCTTCAGAGGTTTTTTTCTCATAAACACCTTTAAAATCCGGGTTTATCCACATTTTACCCATATAAGCTCTCCTTTGCCGGTATGTTATTTTACTGTGTATTTTATCAGAAAGAGAGTAAAAACTCAAGTTTCTTTTTGACAGGGATTTATGTGATTATAAAGATTAACAGGATATTTCCTCATGAGCCAGGGTAAAGCACTGTAGATAATCAGTGACAGAAGGATTTACCGGTTCTATGTTGAATTTTTATAAGGCTAATTCAGAATAAATATTATATTTAGTTTCATAACAATTCATAACAGGATCATATCTTTTCCGGAAGAGTCCGGTCAGGGACAGGTTTTAGAAATGGGTATGAACTTATCTGGAGTGGTAATTAGATTCTAATAAGTTATGAAATACACTATTAAAGAGGAAAGCATATGAGAAAAATTATAGATTATAGAAGTGATACTGTTACTCTGCCGACTGAGAATATGAGAAAAGCTATACTTGAAGCACCTCTTGGAGATGATGTAATGGGTGAAGATCCTTCTGTGAACAGATTGCAAAAACTGGCTGCCACTGTTACTGGTAAGGAAGATGCTCTTCTTGTGACTTCCGGAACACAGGGAAATCAAATTGCTATTAAATCCCATACCGTACCGGGCGATGAAATTATTGTGGAAGAAATTTCCCATATATTTATTCATGAACTCGGTGGTTCTGCTGCTATTTCCGGGGTTCAGACAAAAACATTACATGGAAAACATGGGATTATGGACCCTGTGGAAGTGAGAAAAAAAATCAATATAGAAGATGACCATATGGCAGGGACTAAACTGATATGTATTGAAAGTCCTCACTGTATGGCAGGTGGTGTTGTTATACCGCTGGAGGTAATGAAAGAATATCATGATATAGCCACGAAACATAATATTAAAATTCATCTTGACGGGGCGAGGCTTTTTAATGGAGGAATTTATCTGAAGAAAGATGTCAGGGAAATAACTCAGTATGTAGATTCTGTAATGTTCTGCCTTTCCAAAAGTTTATGTGCTCCTGTCGGGTCAATGTTATGTGGTACCGGGGAATTTATAGGTAAAGCCAGAAGAATCAGAAAAATGCTCGGCGGAGGTATGAGACAGGCCGGAATAATAGCTGCCCCCGGTATAGTTGCTCTTGAGGAAATGACTCAAAGGCTTTCTGAAGATCACAAACATGCCGCAATACTTGCACAGGCTATATCAGAAATGCCTGGAATCACAATTGATCTGAATACTGTTCAAACAAATATGGTATTTTTTAATATAAAAGATGCCCCTGTATTTGTAAAAAAACTTGAAAAAGAAGGCATACTCTGCTGGGATACATCAAAAGAAACGATAAGGCTTGTAACACATTATTATATTACAGAGGAAGATATTTTATATACAATTGAAAAGTTCAGAGAGATTTTAAAAGGGTGAATAGTTAAGAGTGAAGGATTTATTATCCTCCACTCTTAACTGCTACTACCGGAAGAGTAAAATAAAATTTACTGCCATGAGGAGTATTTTCTTTAACCCAGATTTTTCCTCCATGAGATTCTACAGCAAGTTTACAGAATGTAAGCCCTATACCGGTTGATGTGGTAATACCGCATTCTTCTCCATCTAATTTAAAAAAGCTTTCAAAGATTTTTTTACGATATCCTTCCGGTATACCTTTCCCTTCGTCAAGGATACAGAATAATATCTTATTTTTCTTGTTCTTTGGTATAATTTTTACTGTAATAGTTCCACCTGTGGCAGAATATTTAATTGCATTATCAATCAGATTTGTCATTATTCTATAAAATAAATCCTTGTCCGATGGTACAGTCAGATTATCCGGCATTGATACTTTGAATTCAAGTTTTTTCTTTAATAATTTAATCTGCATTTCTTCTTTTATTCTTTGAAGAATTTCGCCGGGATTTACTTCTGTGAGTTTTAAAGCAAGTTTTTCTTCTTCCATTTTACTTATTTCAAGAAGGTTAATAACCATTCTTAAAATATCCTGTGAACTTGTATAAATGGATTGATAGATTTTTGTTAACTTTGGATCGTTTACGGTATTATTAAGCTGTAAATACTCTGCATAGGACATTACACCGGTAAGAGGGCTCTTTAAATCATGTACTATCATTCTGGTCAGTCTTTCTTTAGTCTGTTCAAGTTCTTTTAACTTTCGATTTTTTTCTTCCAGTTCAGTTAATTGTTCCTTGACCTGAATATAGAGTCTTGAGTTTTTTATGGCTATTGCCACCTGATTACCTATTACATCAAGTAATTCGATATATTCTGTAAAATCTTCTTTTCGTCTGCTTCCTATGCTCATGATACCTATGACTTCATCTTTGGATTTTAAAGGAATAGTTGCCATAGATAATAAATTTTCACTCAATACAAGTTGTCCTGTAAGTGATGTGGTTTCATTTAAACTGGCCATTACTGTTTTCCCGAGAGAAAGAGCTCTGGCTCTGCTGCCTCTGTCAGATTCAATGGTAAGGGTTTTCAGATTTTCAACCAGTGTTTCACTTATGCCGCTGGATGCTATTGGTAGCAGTTTTTTATGATTATCCATGAACATTATTAAAGCTACGTCAGATTTTGTTATACTTTTTACCTTTTCCAGGGTACTGGCCAGTATATCCTCTATATTAAGGGAACTGTTTATATCTTCAGATATTCTTGCTATAAGATTGAGTTTTTTTGTAGCAGGACTGACAAGCCTTGTTTTACTTTCTTTTTTATAATCAAGGGTAAGTAAAATCGAATTGTTTTCAAAGATACCAGAATATTCTGTAACACTTACCCAGATTTTTTCATAAATACTGCTGAATATGATAAATTCCTTGATTTGTAATATAGATGGCATATCATATTTTTTATTTGCTTTATTAAGTCCTGAAATAAGTGATATGAAGTTTTCTTCTTTGAGTTTAATCCTTGAAAAACCTGTTATTTCTTCAAATCTTGAATTTACTGCAATAAAACGGCCTGTATCTCTGTGGATTATAGCAAGACCTTTTTCCGATGCTTCAAACAAATATTGCTGATAACTTAAAAAATCGCTTAAATCATCTATTTCCATATGGTAAGA